>JAADIV010000225.1 GCA_013151175.1 Deltaproteobacteria bacterium
CTCAAGAGACGAGGCGCGGGTCAGCCTCGGCGGGGCGCTCAGATTTAAACCGTGATACTCGCTGATTATGCGGTGCGGCAGGCTGCCGTCTTCCTCCAGAACAAAGGCGTCATAGGGACTTGAGATAAGCAGAATTTCACGAACCTTATGAGGCATAAGGTCATAGAAAAGCTCAAAATGATTATCAAATTTTCTTACCAGTTGGTCGGGTGAGATCATAAATCGGCCGCCACCTCTCTTACCACCCGCATCAGATCACTCAACTGAAATGGTTTGCTCAACATACCGGAGAAGCCGTAATCCCGGTAAGCGGCCATCACCGGATCATTGGCATAACCGCTTGCCACAATGGCCCTGGCCGCCGGATCAATCACCAACAATTTGCCAATAGCCTCTTCACCACCCATACCGCCGGGAATGGTCAAATCCATGATTACCACATCAAACGGCGCCCCGGCGGCCATCTGTTTTTGATAGATATCCAGGGCCTCCCGGCCATCCCTGGCCTCCACCCCTTCGTAACCCTCATGTTCCAACATAACGAGAGCAAGATTCCTCAAAGAATCTTCATCATCCATCACCAAAACTTTGAGCGCCCTGCCGGCGGCCGCAGGCGTTTCGGCAACTACAGGCGTTTCGGTAGCCGCAGCCCTTTGCCGTTCAACCGTCCCCCCATTCTTTAGCGCCGGCAGATATATGGTCATTGTGGTGCCGGCACCGGGTTCAGATTGCGCCAGGATGTGACCGCCATGCTTTTTGATAACAGAGTGAGTAATGGAAAGCCCCATGCCATGCCCACACTGGCCGGTGGTAAAATAAGGATCAAATATCCTCTCCAGATTCTCAGGCTCAATACCGCAGCCCCTGTCACTGACAATAAGTTTAACGAAATTCCCCGCCGGCAGCGGCAGATCATTACCGCCATGGACAAAATTTTCGGCAATTACCCGGATTATGCCGCCTTCCGGCATGGCCTGACCAGCGTTGGTGACTATATTTTGAATCACCTGACTGAACTGATCCGGATCCAGTTCGACGGGCCAAAGATCGGCGGCAAATTCAAATTTACAGGCGGTTTTGCTACCCTGAAGAATAAACTCTGCCGCCTCCCTGACAATCTCCGCCAGACTGGCTCGTTGTTTCAGCGGATCGCCGCCTTTGGCGAAGGTCAAAAGGCGGGAGGCCAATTTTTGCGCCCGCCTTGAGGCCTTTTGAGATTGGGCCAATAGTTCACAGATCCCGCCGTCTGCCGGGGAGACATCCATCAGGGCCAATTCAATATTCCCCATGATTGCGGTAAGGATATTATTGAATTCATGGGCGATACCACCGGCCAGAAGCCCCAGAGATTCCAGATTACGACTCTTAAGCATCTCCTGTTGCATCCGCTCATTCTCCAGACGCATCTTATGGAGATTGACGAATATCCGCACCTTGCTGAAGAGGATATCCGGGTTCACCGGCTTGAAGATATAGTCCACCGCGCCCGACTCGTAGCCCTTATACTCGTGTTTAGTGTCCTTGCTGATAGCCGTCACAAAGATGATTGGCACCCCGCGGGTGACGGCGTTCTTCTGCATCAAGGCGGCGGTCTCAAAACCGTCCATCTCCGGCATCTGTACATCCATAAGCACCACACTGAAGTCATGCTGCAAAACCATCTTCAAGGCTTCACTGCCGGAGGCGGCAGAAAATATCTCCACCCGCATGGGTGCCAACGTCTCCCGCATGGCGTGAATATTCTCCGGCCGATCATCAACAATCAGTATTTTCGCGTGTTTTTCGGACATGGTGGTTTCCTTATCAAGTCAGAGATTTCGGCAAGCTCCATTATGTAATCAACAGGTCCGGCATTGATAGCAGCCTGGGGCATATAATATGCGGTGGCGCCGACCGGTTGCTGGACAACGGCAAGACCGCCCGCCTCCCTTATTGTTTGGAGACCGGCAGCACCATCCGCGTTGGCCCCGGTGAGAATAACCCCTATAAGCCTAGCGCCACAGGCCTGAGCGGCGCTTTCAAAAAGGACATCAATCGATGGCCTGGAAAAATTCACCTTTTCATCCACCGACAGGGAAAAGCTCATATCCCGCTCAATAAGCAGATGATAAGCCGCCGGGGCAAAATAAATATGTCCGGGCCGGATCAGCTCCTTTTCCTCCGCCTCAGCTACCGGCAGCCGGCAACAGTCATTGAAAAATTCAGCAAGGAAATTATCGGCATCCGCAGATCTATGCTGCACCACAATAACCGATCGGGGTAACTTCACCGGCAAGGCGGGCAAAACCGCCCGCAGGGCATCCAGGCCGCCGGCGGAAGTCCCAATGACCACCACAGGAAAATCGTTCATGGCACCGTCCTTTTTCGGTATATCTTCCCCTTGGCCACAAATTCAACAAAATGCGCCGCCGTATCGGAGAATCGCAGGCTCTCCCGGCTGCCCAGGCAAAGAAAACCGCTGTTCACCAGGCTGTCATCGAATAAGCGCAATACCCGGCCCTGCAGGGTGCGGTCGAAATAAATCAGCACATTACGGCAAAGCACAAGATGCATTTCACCAAACACCTGGTCAACAGTAAGGTTATGACGAGAAAAGGTAATGCTTTGCCGCAGTTTTGCCTCCATAATTACCGATTCATATTGGGCATGGTAATGCTCGGATAATGAACCACGGCCGCCCGCCTGCCGATAATTACTGCCGTATTGTTTCATTTGCTCCAGGGGATATATACCGGCCCTGGCATTTTCCAGAGCATCCTCATTAAAATCAGTGGCATAGATAGTGGCTCGTTCCAGCAGCCCCTCCTCCTCAAGCATAATGGCCAGGGAATATGCTTCCTCCCCGGTGGCACAGCCGGCGTGCCAGACCTTGATAAAGGGATAGGTTGCCAGATAGGGCAACACCTGCTCCCGCAGAACCTTATAAAACTCCGGATCACGAAACATCTCCGTAACGGTAATGGAAAAATTGGCCACCACCCGTTGGAAGAACTCCGGCTCACGCACAATCCGGGCGGTGAGATCGCTGATAGTCGCGCAATTCGTCTTATCCACGGCCTGCTGTATCCGCCGGTTCAAAGAGGCTCGCGCATAATTACGAAAGTCATAGCCATAAAGACGAACGATGGCTTCCAACAGCAGATCAGTTTCAATTTCTTTTATTTCCCGTTCTTCCATTTTCCCAACTCAGCGATACAACCATACCCGCATCATGGAGAGCAGACGGCCTTCCTCCACGGGTTTGGCCAGATAATCGCTAGCGCCGGCCTCCATACATCTGGTCTTATCTTCGGCCATGGCCTTGGCGGTGAGGGTGATAATGGGGATTCCGGCCAAGTCCTCATCCCGGCGAATGCGGCGCATAGCCTCGTAGCCATCCATACCCGGCATCATAATATCCATTAATATCAGGTCAATTTTTTTGTCCTGTGCCAAAATTTCCAGAGCCTTGGCCCCATCATCGGCTATAATGATTCGCATTCCCCGTTCCTCCAAAATCTGGGAGAGGGCAAAGGCGTTGCGCATATCATCATCCACCACCAGGATACGTTTGTCCTTGAACATGGTATCCTGGTCGTAGAGACTGGCGATCATAAGACGTTTTTCGGCCGGCAGATCGCTCATCAGGCGGTGGAGAAAGAGGGCCGTTTCGTCCAAAAGCCGTTCCTCGGATTTCACCCCCTTGACGATAACCGTACCGGTGTATTGACGCAGTTCTTCCTCTTCTGCCCTGGTAAGCGTCCGGCCGGTATGGATAATCACCGGCGGTATCTCCCGGCCCTGCTCTTTTAATTGTCCAAGAAGCTCAAAACCGCTCATATCAGGCAGACCGATATCGAGAATCATGCAGTCAAATTTTTGCCCGGCCAGCAGCCGCAGGGCCTCCCCGCCATTATCGGTCATTGTCAACCGGATATCCCGGCCGCCAATCAGGTCGGCTATATGTTCGCGGCCAACGGGATCATCCTCTATCACCAACAGGTTCCGCACCCGGCCCAACAGAGCATTCTCCAGACGAACAAAAGCGGCCTGAAGATCCTCATCACTAACCGGTTTGGCGAGAAAGCCAATGGCCCCCTTCTGCATGGCATCAACAGACCTCTCCTCGGCCGACATCATATGGACAGGGATATGGCGCAGAGACGGATTGGCCTTCAGGCTCTCCAGTACCTGCCAGCCGTTGATATCCGGAAGACGAATGTCCAGAATGACAGCCCCCGGTTTGTAATGTTCCGCCAATCGCAGACCCTCCGCGCCGCCCACGGCAGCCAGACATTTAAAGCCCTGCTCCCGGCCCTGTTGGACAAGAATGGCGGCAAAATTCCGGTCGTCCTCAATAATGAGTAACACCTTATCATCCACCGCAAGTTTGTCCCGATCGTCGTCCATGGCCGCCGGCGGCACATCAGACTTTGGAGCTAAAACCGGCGGCGGCACATCAATTTCTGCATCGGCAACAACAGGGGGAATCACGTCCGCCGGATCCACCGGCGGCTCAGGCATATTTACCGGCAACAAGATGGTAAATTCCGAGCCCTTACCGGGGACACTGCTGACTCTCACTTCGCCACCTAGCAACGCCGTCAACTGCCGGACAATTGAAAGCCCTAGCCCCGTGCCGCCATATTTGCGGGAGGTGCTGCCATCCACCTGTTTAAAGGCATCAAATATCAACTCCTGTTTGGCGGCCGGAATACCAATACCGGAATCAATGACCATTATGGCCACCGCCGGAGTGGAGCTGCGACCATCCCGCGAGCTGCTAAAACGCACCGTTACCCCGCCCTCCATGGTGAATTTAATGGCGTTGGTGAGCAGGTTGCGGATAATCTGTTCCAGGTGCTGCCGATCGGAAACAATGGTCATTGGGATATCCGGCTCAATCTCAACCTTAAAATCAATCCCCTTGTCGGCAGCAATATGTTGGAAATTGCTTGTCAGCCAATCGCCAAAGCCCCGGAGTCCCACCGTATCGGCCGCAATATCCATGTGGCCGGCCTCAATCTTGGAGAGATCGAGAATATCATTAATCAGGTTTAAGAGATCCTCGCCGCTATTCTGGATAATATTTATGGATTTTAGTTGGCCATCGCTCAGATTGTTATCCCGATTATGCCCAAGATTGCGGGCTAGCAGCAGGAGACTGTTCAAAGGGCTGCGTAACTCATGGGACATATTGGCCAGAAATTCAGATTTATATTGACTGCTAGCGGCCAACTCCCGCGCCTTTTGCTCCGTTTCCCGGCGGGCCGTCTCCAGGGCCTCATTCTTCTTTTGCACTGCCTCTTTCTGGCGGCGGATGGCCTCGCTCTTTTCCTCCAACTCCTCGTTAGCCGCCTGTAGCTCCTCCTGTTGGACATTGAGGCGCTCTTCATTCTGCTCCAATATCCTGTTTTTCGTCTCCATCTCCTCATTGGCGGCCTGCAGCTCCTCCTGCTGAGCCTGCAACTCCTCAGACTGGCGTTGGCTCTCCTCAAGCAAGATTTGAGTTTTATCCCGTTGCCGGCTAGAATGGATAGCAATGGCAATACTCTCCGCCGCATCCCGCAAAAATTTCAGCCGGGTTGCAGATAGTTCTCGCAGAAAAGCAAGTTCCATAACCCCCAGAACCTTATTCTGCCAAAGCAGAGGAATGGCAATAATACACTTGGGCGGGGCATGACCGAGGCTTGACTCAACCCGAATATAATCCCTCGGCACCTCATTGATAATAATAACCTCCCGTGTCTGTGCCGCTTCGCCCACCAGGCCGCTGCCCGGTTCGATGGCAGCGGGTAGATTTTCGGGTTTACTGAATAAATAGGCGGCGGTAAGGGTCAATTTACCATCAGATCTACGAGTGTATAAGGTGCCAACCTGGGCATGAACGTACCTGGCCAAAACGACCAGGACACCCCGGCAAATGCCCTTTAACTCCTTGTCGCCCCGCAGCTCACCGGCCAGAAGATTGCGGCCGTTGGCCTGCCAGACATTGCGCTCAATTATGGCGGCCATCTCATTAAACATCCCCCCCAGACGGCCAATCTCATCGTTACTATCGCAGGTCACCCGAACCGCATAATCGCCATCCCGCATCCGCATAACCGAATCCATAAACGCCTTAAGGGGACGGGTAATGGAATTGGTAATCACCAGGCTTAAAAAGATGCCAATGATTACAGCCACCAGACAGATAGCTATGGATAGCAGAGAGAGACTGCTAGTAAGGTTAGCACTGCGCCGTTGAGCGGCGGCAATTTGCCTGCTGCTTTGCTCTGACAATTCAGCCATAGCCCGTTGGACAGCCGTATATTCCCCGGTCAATTGCTCGTCCAGGCGGGTTATTTTACCATCCTCAGCCACAAGGGCATCAAAATTATCCTTGTAAATCTTCAGCACGGCCCTGATATCCGCAATATGTTCTTCGGCCACCCCTGATTCGCGAAAGGCATTCAGGAGATTGGTAATAGCCTGGTGGGTAAAATCGACATATTGTTTCCCGCCCCGGATCAGGTAGTCCTTTTCATGCTGACGGATCTGCAGAACCAGGGTATGCACCTCCGGAACAAAGAGAGGGGCCAGAATGGCGGTAATCCTGTCCAGATCACGCGCCATAGCCGTTGTCCCCTCCTTGCCGCCGCCAAGATACAACCGCACCGCTCTCTGATAATCACCAAAGGTATCCAAAAGATTGTTGCCTATCCGGCTGTAAAACTTATGGGCCGCCAATAAGGCTTTGAAGCGGGCCAATTCCTGGTTAAATTTTTTGACACTGCCGGCGTCATGCCGATTGAGCTGCCGTTGCCTAACCCATAGATCGTTAATTCCAGCCAACAAGTCCCCCACGGCGTGTTCCATGGTGCCCTGGTTAAATAATTTATGAGCCGCAGCCCGGAATTTCCCCCGCAGGCCGCTATCCGGGGTAATCCCCTTACGTTCATAGGCGCTGACAATTTTACGAAATATTTCCCCGTAAGCCGCAGTATGGTCAGCTATCCGGCG
>JAADIV010000163.1 GCA_013151175.1 Deltaproteobacteria bacterium
CTCAAACTTCAAATTTACAAGACGCCCTGACTTCGGATGTTAAAATGTACGGGAAAGCAAAAGGGGACGCTGGTTCTAAAACAACTTATTGCCCGAGTGGGCAATAGGGACGCCTATGATTTCATGCGTTTTGATTAGTTACGAACAAATTATCTTGGCAATAAAGCAGAGAATCAATACCGGGGGAATTTTTTACCCAAACTGTTAAAAATAAAAGAACACTATCACAAAATATGGATATCTAACTCGCAGGATTTTTCCAGTTTTAAATGCCTGATATTGGGAAATTGACAATTCGTGTATATGGTATTAATATACAATTATGATAGAAATAAAAGAACCAAAACGGTTTCAGTGGGATCATGGAAACGAACGTAAAAGCTCAGATAAACACAATGTTTCTAGAGAAGAAGCAGAACAAGTATTTTTTAATCAGCCATTATTATTGCTCGATGACAAATCCCACTCACAAAACGAGATGAGGTTTCATGCTTTGGGTCAAACTGACAAAAACAGAAAATTGCATATAACCTTTACAATTCGAAAAAATCAAATCAGGGTAATCTCTGCGAGACCAATGCATAAAAAGGAGAGAAAAAGTTATGAAAAAAATTCCTAAATTTAAAACAGAATTAGAAGAAAGGACTTTTTGGGAAGAAAATGACTCAAGTGACTATCTTGATTGGCATAAAGCAGAACAAGCTGTTTTCCCTAGCCTAAAAGCAACGACTAAGTCAATTTCTTTAAGGTTACCTGAATCTATGTTGGCACAAATTAAAGTAGAAGCAAATAGAAGAGATGTCCCTTATCAATCATTGATGAAAATGTGGCTAAGTGAACATTTACCCCATATACCGTATAATTAAAATCTATTTCAGTTACATCACAGCGCAAATATGAGAAAGGAGCAAAGCAAAAGGGGACGCTGGTTCTAAAACAACTTATTTCCTGGTAGATTTATGGTTTATAGTCGATACTATGCCAAGAAAAGGTAACACTTCACCGGGGCATATCCAGACAACCTTGGAAAGCATGGGGGCTGCCGTTTTGATAGCTCCGCCACCGCGCAGCCATCCGCCCAAGATCAGGGAAAAAGGTACGCATCCGGACTGCTTCTGGAGTTTTTAAGCCCTTTCAGTTTTCTGATCAAGTGAGCCCGGCAGAGCTGACGGGCACCGTTTTTATGGCAGGCGGAATAAGCAGAGTAGTCATCGCTGCATAGAATGCCGTCATAACTTTCGCCCAGGGTGGTTTTGATTACCAGGGAACCACGGCTGCCGGCAATGATAAAAACAAAGACATACCAATGAATGAACTTGATAAAAAAAGAGTTACAAAATTAGTGGGTAATTTCTGTGAAAAAAGGATTCCACCCCATGCCCGTGATCAGATAAAGCTGCTCTATAAAGTTCGAGGAAATGATGTCAATATCATAGAATCTCGTCCACATTGGCAAGACAATACAACATGGACAGAAATGCCCATTGCAAAGATAAGGTATTTGCCCAAAGATATGTCGTGGCAATTACTTTGGGCAAGGGCAAATGGTAAGTGGCAGAAATACCCAGATTTACAGCCCTGTAAAGACCTATCAAGAATTATTGAGGAAATAGACAATGACCCTATACATGTTTTTTGGGGCTAATTGCCATTGACAAAGTTATCTAAAATGATAACATGTAATTATGAAATGGCGTATAACATTTTACAATCAGAAAGTTGAATCGGAAACATTGAAGTTCCCAGAAGGAATTTTAGCAAACTTTTTGCATATTGCCGAGATGATAGAAGAAGTTGGGGCCAGCTCTTGGTCTGCCATATACAAAAGCAGTGGGAGGAGGGTTGTTTGAAATTCGCGCAAAAGGTAGAGAGGGTATTGGCAGGTCGTTCTTTTGTGCCATTAAAGGTAAAGAAGTAATAGTATTGCATTCATTCATCAAAAAATCACAAAAAACACCTAAAAAGCAACATGTCTCGTCTTGAGAATGTAAATTCAAAAATATCCCCAAAGCTTTCCATAATAGAAGATTATGCTAGGGCTGTAGGCTTTCAATTAGAAATAAAATTCAAATCACTAGCTAACTAATTAAAATCACATAATAAATCAATTGATTATTTTTCTCCTCTCAGGAGACGTAAGTGCCGGAATAGCGGTCAGGCGGAATGGTTACCTTCGAGTTTGTCATAAATCTCATGGCTCACCCTCTGCAATTCCGGATAATTATCTGGTAATTTCCGGGTCAATATATTAACCAGATTGCGGGCGGCAGGGCGTATATATGGTTCAAAAAAGCTCTTTCCCCTGGCCAGGGTTAGATAGGCATAGGCCCCTAGCACCTGTAAATTTCGTTGCAGGGCTATATGATAATAGCCCGCCATGAATTTGCCGGGATCTATGGTTATATAACTACTGACGCAGGTGATATAATATTCGCGTAAGTCGTGCCTGATATCTGCGGCCAGATCCATATATGGATCATTCAGTAATGAGGCTAAATCATAGCCCAGGGGGCCAAAACGCGCGCCCTGAAAATCTATAATCCAGGGCCGGCCGTCAACGATCAGCAAATTTCTTGCCTGGAAGTCCCGGTGCATGAGGTAGTCCGCGGGTTCCTCGCTGATTCTGGCGGCCAATTTCAGAAAATCATTTTCCAGGCCGGCCGGGATTACAAGGCTCATATAGCCTTGACAAAATTCGCGGCTAAAATAATGCGATTCCCGCTCCAGCATCATCTCCTGGTCGTAATGTCTGGTATCCCAGCACCAGTCAGGGTTAAAGCCCTCCCGCCCCTTTATCTGCAAGGCTGCCAGAGATTTCAGCGCCTGGCGGTACAGGGAGATTTTTATTGCCTGGTTGGCGCCGGCGCCGGCCGCATCGTATAATAAGATATTGCCGAGATCCGCAAAAATCAGGGTGCCGGTCTCTTTATCAATCGCGTATGGTTTCGGTACCGGCAGACCCATGGCGTACAGGTGACTGCCAATGGCGAAGCTTGATTTGGCCTCCGCTATCGCTTCTGGCAGTGTCTCTGAGGGAAAAATGATGACGAAGCTCTTATCACCGCCGATCACGCAGCGAAAAAACTGCCTGTCTGAACCATCGCCGGCAAATTGCCGACAGGTGAGAGACTGACCCGGCGCTAATAATTTGGCAGTGCGCAATAAACTCTCAATTAAATTTTTTCTATCCCCGTCCTGCGTTGTCATCAATCCCGGTCATGTTATAATTTTGTCTCTGGCTGTTGTCCCGGCCGGGATATTGGCGCCGTCCCACACCACCACCCGCTCCAAACTGACATCATCCCCTATCCTGGCTCCAGAGCCGATGATTCCCCAGTCAAGACAGACCAGATTGCGGCCAATTACAGCATCTTTGGCCCGATAAAATCCCTGATTATTTAAGGGCTGCCAACCGGCGCCCGGCGCTTCTTCCTTTAAGAGACGGCCGTGCAGGGCCAAATAGTCAGTTGGAGTGCCGATGTCACGCCAGAAATCATCAACATTTAAGGCGTTGATCTCACCGCCGCCGGCCAGATATTCTTCGTAGTAATCAATAATATTCGTGAAAATACTAGGAATTATATGCCGGAGAATGGCTGGTTCAATGACCTGAATACCCGTGAATGCGGCCAGGCTGCCGCTGTTATCACTCCTGGCGGTGGGACTCAATCCGGGTGAAAAGGAAATTACCCTGCCGTCTTTGACTAATACCTTATTGAAGCGCGGGTAATCATGCATCACCATGGTTATTGGAGCAGAGCTAGTGCAATGCTGCCGGTAGATACGCTGATAATCACAACGGTGATATATATCGCCATTGGTAATCAGGGCCGGCCCCTGTCCCAATTTCTCCATGGCCAGGCGCAGACCGCCGCCGGTGCCTAATTCAATTCGCTCCCGCTGCATGATTATGCCCGGTTCCTCAACTATATGGCAGATCTTCTCCCCAAGGTAATGTACGTTGATTATAATTCTGGTGAAACCGGCCTTGCGTAATTGTTGGATAGTGCGCTGAATGAGCGGTCTGCCCATGACCGGGAATAGAGGCTTAGGGCGTATTTCTGAATATGGCCGTAGTCTGGTGCCAAAGCCTGCGGCCAGAATCATGGCCGTTTTCATGGCGCCAGTGAGAGGTTATCCGGGCTGCCGCTTATTCCCACAACTACTATACCCGCTTTCCGGGCCTGGTCTATGACTTCACGGCGGTCAAAAAGCAGCGATTGCCCCGCTTCCACGGCCAATACCGCAGCCTGTACCTCGCGCATACTCTTGATTGTCTCCAGGCCGATGGCCGGCAGGTCAAAACGAAAATCCTGACCGGGCTTTTTAATCTTCACCACCACAGCGTTTTTATGGCCCAAGCTGCCGCCTCTTCTTATGGCCGCGTCAGTGCCCTCTATCGCCTCAACGGCCAGCACCGAACGATTTCGAACTACGATACATTGTCCAATATCCAGGCGGCCGATTTCTTTCGCAACCTGCCAGCCAAATTTTATATCGGCAATTTGCTTGGAGTTGGGCCTTTTTCTGGTGAGGATTCCCTTAGGGAATAATAAGTCCCTGAGATAAATAGTTGACTCCAATACCTTTATCCCCTCGTCTTCAAGGGCGTTGGCAATGGCTTTGAGAATTGCGTCATCATGCTTTATGTCTATCTTATTCCAGAGCGTCAGGCCCTTTAAGTCGGGGCGTACGTCCTTGAATATACGAACCTTGGTGATGGTACCCAGAAAAACAGTTTCCTTGACATCGTTTTTCTTGAAAAAACTGATGATTTTCCCAAGTTGGCCAAGTTTCACCCAACAGAAGGAGTCCACAGCGCCTTCAAGTTCCTGGCCGGTTTCCCCCTGATGGCCAACGGCCACTACCTGTCGGCCTTCGTTCTTGGCGGCTTTTGTGAACAGTAAAGGGAATTGGCCGCCGCCGGCAATAATGCCAATCTTATTATTCGTCATCTACCCGTCTTAAAACCCCCATTCGGTTGGGGGCTTTAAAAAAATTAATCATAGTCATTACTGGCTCGCAGTCCGCAAATTCATCGGCAGATTTGGCCAGCGCCTCTTTGAGGAGAAGCCCCGGAGTACGGAAGATGTAAACGAAGGCGTTATGCACCAGGCGGATTGTTTCTTTGTCGTAGCCGCATCTTTGCAGGCCGACCCTGTTGATTCCTGTGATCCGTAATTTATTGCGTATCCCGGAGACGATAACGAAGGGCGGCACATCCTTGCTTATTCCAGACATACCGCCGATATAGGCATGACAGCCGATGCGGGAGAATTGGTGAATTGCCACCATGCCGCCGAGATTAGCGTGATCATCTATCTGCACGTGGCCGCCCAAGGTGGCGCAGTTGGCCATGATGACATGGCTGCCGACCCGGCAATCATGGGCGATATGTGAGTATGCCATGATCATATTACCGTTACCGATACTGGTTAGTTGCCTGCCGTGAGCCGTACCGCGGTGGATGGAGACATACTCCCTGATAAGGTTGTCGTCACCAATCTCCACCCTGGTCGGTTCGTTTTTATAGGTCAGATCCTGCGGCGGCGGGCCAATAGTGGCAAAGGAGCCGATCCTGTTGCGTTGGCCAATGGCGGTAAACCCTGAGATAACGGTGTGTGGGCCAATTTCGGTTTGCGCCCCAATGACGGCCCCTTTCTCTATCACGGTATAGGCGCCTATTTTTACAGTCGCGTCAATTTCAGCGTCTGCGTCAATTACTGCGGTTGGGTGAATATTCATAACTACTCTATGGTTAAATATTATCGTAAGGTGGCCATAAGTTTCGCTTCGACTACTAGCTTTTTGTTAACATGGGCGGTGCAGGCCAGATTCCACATACCCAGTTTTCTTTTGATGGTGGTGGCCTCCAAAATAAGCTGATCACCTGGTTCTACTATTTGCCGGAATTTTGCCTTGTCGACCCCGGCAAAATAAACCAGTTTATCTTGGGCGGCATCTCCAAGGCTTAGATATGCCATAATCGCCGCCAACTGGGCCAGAGCCTCGATAATTAAAACACCTGGCATAATTGGCTGGGCAGGGAAATGACCCTGAAAAAAATATTCGTTTATTGTCACATTCTTAACGCCCTTTATCCACTCTCCGGCGCGCAGATCAAGAACCTTATCGACCATAATGAACGGGTAACGGTGGGGGAGAATCTCTAAAATCTTGACAATATCCAGCGGTTCAAACTCTGTTGGCATTATTTCTCCTGCTCCTTGCATTGGCGTTTAAGGGCTCTGACATCCCTGAATAATTCCGGCAGCCTCGGTATAATCGCGCAGACTCGTAGCCATAATTTATGAGAAAAGGCGGGATAGCCAGAGACAACCTCATTGTCCGTCAGATTGCCGTGGACGCCGGATTTAGCCCCAACCATAACCCTGTTGCCAAGCTTCAGGTGGCCGGATACTCCCACCTGTCCCCCCAGGATGACCCCTGTTCCCAGGGTTGAACTGCCGGCAACTCCCGCTTGGGAGACAATAAGCGAATCCTCGCCAATCACCGCATTATGGCCGATTTGTACCAGATTATCAATCTTGCATCCTCTTTTGACCCAGGTGCGGCCAAAGGTAGCCCGATCCAGGCAGGAATTGGCACCAATTTCCACATCGTCATCTATCTGAACAAAGCCAACCTGCGGTCTTTTTAGATGATGGCCGTATTGATCTGTGGCGTAGCCGAATCCATCAGCGCCAACCACGGTGCCGGCATGGATTATAATTCGTTTACCCAATTTGCAATAATGGCCAATATTGACATTGGCGTGGAGTACGGTGTCATCGCCAATACGCGCGTCATCGCCAATAACAACACCTGGATGAATTGTTACCCTGTTGCCGATCTTGACCCGGTTGCCAATAATGGCTGTTGGGCCGATGGAAATATCGGCGGATAAACGGCAGGCATTACCCACAATTGCCGTGGGATGAACGCCGGTCGCGGAAAATGGCTGATGGACAAAAAAATTAT
>JAADIV010000088.1 GCA_013151175.1 Deltaproteobacteria bacterium
ACCTGAATTTCAGGAAAAAGCTGTAATCGGTTGCAGGGTGCGCCTGATGTGGACGATGGGCAGGGCGCCGTGTACTGGTGCTACATAAGCCTTGCTCATCGTTCGCAGCAGGTGTGCCCTGTGAGCGATTACATAATATCACCCTTCACCCGCCGCCTGTTCGTCCCCGGAAGCGTCAATGGGGACATCAATTTTTTCTTTGTCAAGCGGGTCTTCCAGAGTAAACATCACCTCATCGTCTAAATCAGGAATGGATGAGCCGGCGTTGTCTGTCTTTGCAGGCAGATCATTCTTCTCAAGCAGCGGCTCTTCAACCGGGCCTAAATCAACCTTTTCGTAAAGATCGCCCAAATCTGGTTCTTCGGCGGCTACTGCAACCTCATCAGGGGCAACGTCTCCGGCATGGGCTTTATCACTTTGAGACTCAGTAAAAGTTTGCTCGACCCGCTCCTGATATGTTCCGATAATCTGTCGCAATTCTTCATGTAATTCATTTTTTATGCCGTGCATCTCGGCAACCCGGTCTTTCAACTCGGCAATTTCCTGCCGGGCGGCCTGTTTTAGCTCTTCAGCCTCTTTTCTCGCCTGTTCCAACAGGGCGGTTGCCTGTTGCTTACTCCTTTGGTGCATCTCATCCGCCACCCGTTGGGCCGAAATCATGGCATCCTTAAAGGAATGCTCTTCGTTTTTGATGGCAGCAAGTTCACTCTTTACTAATTCGACCTTTGAGGCCAAGGTCTTTTTCTCCTCAATAAGCAACAAATAATGCTCGGCGATCTCCTCTAAAAAACCATCCACCTCCTCAACATCGAAGCCGCGGAAACGAACATGGAACTGCTTTGCCTGAATTTCCTTTGGTGACATCATAACACTACCCCCATATCTCAGATTATCCGCCAATAACCATCGCCAGATGATGTAAAGTCGGCACCAAAAAACTGCGTAAAAATAAAATTCCCAGAATCAGAATCATGGGTGAAAAATCTATTCCGCCCATGACAAGGGGCAAAATCCGCCTGATTCTTGCCATCAAAGGTTCCGTTATATCGTAGAGAAACCGGACAATGGGGTTATAGGAATCTGCATTCACCCAAGAGATAACGGCCCGGCCAATCACCACCCACATATACGCCGATAAAACAAAATCTATCAGTGTGGCCACAGCATTTAAAAAATTGGCAATTACAAACATTGATTTTTACCTAAATTTATAATCGAATTAATAATTATGAGTCAAATACCGCCTGACTTAACTGCCTGATCGCCTTACTTGCTTTGGCGTCAGGGGTACTCAACAGAAATGGCTTTTGAAAACGAATCGCCTGGCTGACATTATTATCCTGCGGGATAATCCCCAAAAGTTCGGGACTGACCTGGAGAAACTTATTCAGGACGGCGGCAATACTGGCAAATACCTCATGGCCTTCCCTCTTGCTTTTAACACTATTAATCACCAGTTGGAACAGCGATTTATCATATTTCTGGTGCAAAACCTTAATTAGGGCATAGGCATCTGTCATTGAAGTGGGATCGGGGGACATTATGATATAATTTTCAGCCGCCCACTGGTTGAGCCAAAGTACCGAATCACCAATACCCGCTGCGGTATCTAGCAGCACATAATCGAAATCGTTGATTATATTTTCCAGGGCATCGGTCAGGTAGGCCTGGTCTTCATAGGCCAGGCTAGCCATTTCAGGCACCCCGGAGCTGGCGGGCAGGACAGAAAATCCCGGCATAATCTTTACAAGAACATCATTGAGGGGCAAACCGCCTTCCACCACCTCCCGCATGGTATGTTTGGCATTTATCCCCAGGACAATATCTACATTGGCCAGGCCAAGGTCGCCATCTACTAGCAGTACCCTTTGTCCGGCCTGAGCCATCGCGGCGGCAAGATTTACCGAAATCGAGGTTTTACCAACTCCCCCTTTACCGCTGCTGATACATATAATTCGCGGCCCGGCGGCGCCCGTATCTGTTTTATTCTTTAGCTTACCCATCCATTTTTACCCTTTTCTTAGAAAACTGAAGAGTTGCATCTTTTCCTCAACACTCACCTGACAGGATGGCAGGACATCCGCTGTCACTCCCGGCCGGTATGAGGCGCCGTTATTGCCGTCAGAGGCGCCGAACGGTTCGGGACATGAGCAGCGCAGGCCGATTTTCCCGCATAGCCCGATAAATTTTCGCCGCAGCGCCTCTGAGGAATCCGGGTTACCGCTGTCCGCCAACAGACAAAGGCCAATTAAGCCGCGAAATTTATTTAATATTTTGACCCTGACCAACGGCAACCGCGCGGTCTGACGTTCTAAATCACGCAGGGCCATGGCTCCGTTATCAGATCTCTTGCCAGGCATCATGCCACCTTGCTGCCAGCCGGTATCGGCCCGGCGACAGTTGCCAAAACCAAGTGGCCGCCGGTATCTTTGCCGGCTAAAACCATGCCTTGGGAGACAACCCCCATCAATTTGGCGGGCGGCAGATTAGCGACAATAATCACCTGTCTGCCCACTAGCTCCTCCGGGCTGTAATGCTCCGCGATACCAGCGACAATTGTCCGCTCCTCCGGTGCTGCAACCGTTAATTTTACAAGGCGTTTTGACTTGGCAATCTTTTCGGCCGCCACAATATTTGCCACCCGCAAATCATAGCGCTGAAAATCAGCAAAGCTCACCGGCTCGCCATGGGCTGCCCCGGCCTTTTGGGGCTTTACCGGTCTGTCCTTCTTTTTAACCAGATTTTTGTCCGCCGCAGTATCTTTTTTAGCCAAACGGGGGAAAAGAGAACCGGAAAATTTGACCGCTGTGCCCGCCGCCAAAATACCACCCCATTGCCCTTGCACCAGTAAATCCGGATATGCTGTAATATGCAGAGTTTCCCATATCTTAGCCGCTGTCTGCGGCATTACGGCGTGCAGCGGCAGGGCCACCAACCGCAGAACCTCCAACAGATTGTAAATCACCGCGTCCAACCGGGGCCGCTTGGCGGCGTCTTTGGCCAATTCCCACGGGGCATTTTCCACAATATACTTATTGGCCAGACTGATTACTCCCCACACGGCCCGCAGGGCCTGGTGGAAGGCAAAATCATCCATCCGCCGCTTAAATTCCTGAATCATCCCGGAAGCCGCTATCCGCAACTCCGCATCAAGGGCCGTTTCCACTGTGGGCGGCGCTGGGATCAGGCCGCCGGTAAATTTTTCCACCATGGCCATGGTTCGGCTGCAGAGATTGCCAAGGTCGTTGGCCAAATCGGCGTTGTAACGATTCAGGCCCGCCTCATCTGAAAACGAGGCATCTAGCCCGAATGACATCTCCCGCAGCATAAAATAGCGGGCCGCATCGGCGCCATATGCCGCCACCATATCCCGCGGTTTGACGACGTTACCAATACTCTTTGACATCTTTGTTTCGTTAATATTCCAATAGCCATGCACGTGCAGACGCTGGTAGGGCGCGACTCCCATGGCTCGAAGCATAGTGGGCCAGAAGATGGCGTGCGGTTTGAGAATATCTTTGGCGATAACATGCTCCGCTACCGGCCAATAATCATTAAAATCCGCCGATACCTCTCCATTCGGGCTGTATCCCAGGCCAGACAGGTAATTCAAGAGGGCATCAAACCAGACATAGGTAACATAATTACTGTCGAATGGCAGCGGTATGCCCCAGGTCAAACGGCTTGTAGGCCTTGAAATACAAAGATCCTCCAGGGGTTCCCGCAGAAAGGACAGCACTTCATTACGATACCTAACCGGGGTAATAAATTCAGGATTTGCCTCAATGTGCTTAAGCAGCCAATCCTGGTATTTACTCATTTTAAAAAAATAATTACTCTCGGTGACCTCCTGCGGCGCCTTGCGATGATCGGGGCAAAGTCCGTCAACTAGCTCCTTCTCCGTCATAAATCGTTCACAGCCCTGACAGTATAGGCCGCTGTAGTCGCTGAAGACAATATCGCCGGCATCGTATAATTTCTGCAGCACCTCGCCAACTACCCTTTTATGGGCCTGGTCGGTGGTGCGGATAAAGTTATCCGGTTCAACCGAAAGCTGCGGCCAGCAATCCCGAAACATGGCGCTGATTTTATCGGTATAGGCCTGTGGGGTAATGCCGTTTTCCACCGCCGCCGCCGCAATTTTCTCGCCATGTTCATCGGTGCCGGTTTGGAACCTGGCCTGGCAGCCGCATAGTTTTTTAAAACGGTGATAGGTATCCGCCACCACAGCCGTGTAGGCGTGTCCCAGGTGTGGTTGGGCGTTTACATAAAATATTGGCGTAGTTATATATGACTTCATTATTTTTTAACCCTTCTCGACCGCCGTGTTCTTTTCATTCCGGGCCGTCTGGCGGGTCTGGCTGAGGCGGATGTGGACTTTTTCTTAGGCTTGACCGCAGATGTTTGTTTATCCGTGGATGGGCCGGGTAAACCGGCCCGCGAAACTCCGGCTGCCCGGTGCCGTCCGCCGCCATGGCTTTTATCAGGCGCTTTGGTAGCGGATTTACGGCGGGTTGGCTTTGGCGAAACGGCCTTGCCCTGCACCCGCAAACCGGGGGCAACCATCTTGAATTTGTTCCATTCGTCCCGGCCCAAAACGATAACATCATCCCTGCCGTCCACGGCGGCAAGTTTTACTGTTTCTTCCAGGATATTGCGATGGACAATTTTGTATTGCCGCCCGTCAAGCTCAACAATTTTGCCAAGCTTCGGCATTCCCTTTTTACAAGTTTTATAGTTGCTGAACTCATGCGTCAGGCAGCAAAGCAGGCGGTTGCAAACCCCTGATATCTTCGTGGGATTCAGGGGCAGTTCCTGTTCTTTAACCATTTTTATGGAGACCGGCATAAACTTCTTCATGAATGACGAACAGCATAATTCCCGGCCGCAATAGCCAATGCCGCCGATCATTTTCGTCTCGTGCCGCACGCCAACCTGGCGCATCTCCACCCTTGTTCTGAACTCCTCCACCAAACTTTTGACCAGGCCGCGAAAATCAACTCTATTGTCCGCCGTGAAATAAAAAACAATATTTCTGCCGTTAAAATAACGTTCCACCCGAACCAGTTTCATAGGCAGGCTCAGTTCATCTATCTTCCTCAGACAGGCGGCAAAGGCCTCTTCCTCACGTTTAACCCAATTGGTGTATTTCTCAATTTCCTCCCGATTGGCCCGCCTGACAATAGTGGCCGACTTCTTCCTGCCTGGCTCAGGAGAGGAAATACTGAATCCAAAGACCACGGCAGGTTCCAGGCCATGGTCGGTTTGCACCATAACCAGTTCGCCATCGCGCAAATTTTGGATATTACAAACAACGGAACGCGGCTGTCTCCCCTCGCGGAACTTGATCCGATAAATTTGGGGGTCATCAACGGCCCGATGTGACGTTGGCGGCTCTTTCAGCGCCATATTTTTGCCAGAATCATTCATAGATTTTTAAATTATTATTTACGGGGGTTAGACCGGGCCGAGCAAAGCGAAGAAAAGAACCTCACAGACAGCCGTCTTGTTACAATTAGATAGCAATTCTTTTTTTGCCTGGGCTATAAGCCGCAGTTTATCGGAGAGTTCTTCCATGTTCCAGTGTTTCCGGCTGTCGGCGTAAAGATACATCAGATCGCGATTTAAAACAACGCTCTCCGGGCCGGTAGCGCTGAGCAGCATAAGATCGCGAATCCATAACTCCATGAGATCTAGCAAGTCTGCCAGATGCGCTAGTTTGGCACAGCTTGCCGCCAAATCGAAAACAATTGTTACGCACTCCGGCTGCTTAATATCCAGGCGGCTTAACTCCTCAACAATCTGGCGCCGCAGGCCCAGTAAATCCTCTGCTGCCAACGCTTCCGCCCGTCCTAAACTCCCTTCACTGATCAGGGCCATGGTGTGAGCCGTCGCCGCGTCCACTCCCCTTTTCATCAACTGCCGCTTAATAATCTCAACTGGCAGAGCGTAAAACGGTACCACCTGACAACGGGAGCTGATGGTTGGCAATATCTCTGCGGCCTCGTCAACCGTCAGAATAAAAATCGTATCGGCCGGCGGTTCCTCCAGGGTTTTTAGCAGACTGTTGGCCACCTCCGCCCGTGCCATAACCTCATGGATATCGGCAATAAATATGATTCTGGTTTTGGCCTCAAGAGGCGGATAAGAGAGAACCTTTTTCAACTCCCTGATCTGGTCTATCTTAATCAGCTTGCCATCCGGGATAATTTCAATAAAATCCGGATGATTTGCCGATGCCAGCTTTTTACACGAAGGACATTGACCGCAGCTCTCAGACGACCGCCGGTTTTGGCAATTCAGCAGAGCGGCAAAGGCAAGAGCCATATCCCTCTTACCGACCCCGGTCGGGCCTCTGAATAGGTAGGCGTGGCTTGTTTTGCCGCCAGTCCAGGCCTTTAGTAAAATATCTCTGGCCCGCTCCTGAGCTTGAACCGCAACGGCTCCGTTTTGTGCGAATGCCTGTTGGCGCATTTCTAATCCCAGAGAGTGGGCTGCTTTGCGGCGTCATCCTGAACCGATTTACCGTCTGCCGGATCAGGTTTAACCGCCGCCTCAGTCTGCCCCGCCGGTTGGCCGGTAACATAGAAATAGCGCTCCATATTTCGCTGATAATCCGTCCATTGATAATCATCCCCAACCGATTTAAGACTAAGGCGGTCCAGATAATTCATCTTGGCGTCCAGATCATCGAGAAAATTAAGCACCAGGGCCTCACGGGTCATGGGTAGAACGGGAGAGCCATATTCATAACTGCCATGGTGACTTAAAATCAGGTGCCGCAACAGTAAGGTGGTCTGTTCCGGGAAAGCGGGCAAAGCGGCGATTTTATCACCCAACATTCCCTGGCAGATTGTCATATGCCCCAACAAACGTCCTTCATCGCTGTAATTAAAGGGCGGCACCGTGAAGGAAAACTCCTTTACCTTGCCCATATCATGCAGCACCGCCGCCGTCATTAATAAATC
>JAADIV010000149.1 GCA_013151175.1 Deltaproteobacteria bacterium
TGTTTTGGTTCAGCGTGAATTGGAATTTTTCTATGTCTGAGTTAACATACTCAGCCAAAGGAGAATTTAATGAAAAAGAAACGCAACAATTACACGCCGGAAGAAAAAGTAGCCATTATAAAACGTCATTTAATCGACAAAATACCAGTATCTGACATTTGCGATCAATATAACATGAAGCCTACTGTCTTCTACCGTTGGCAGAAAGAGTTTTTTGAAAATGGTGCCGCCGCCTTCAACAGGAAAAAATCCCTCAGAGAGAGAATGAACGTAAAGCGAATAGCTACTCTTGAGACAAAAATACAGATCAAGAATGAAGTTCTTTCCGAACTCATGGAGGAGCATGTCAAATTAAAAAAAAGTCTTGGGGAGCTCTAAAAGGCCGTTGGGTTCCCCATGACACACGCGATTCACTCGTTGATTTTGTAAAATATTGGGTTGAACAAACCCAAATACCCGCCTATTGTTTCCGTGGCTGGCTTGGGCTTTCAGCCAGTAAATATGGTAACTGGCAAAGTCGATACGGTAAGGCCAACGAGCATAACGCAAAGGTTCCAAGAGATTTTTGGCTTTCAGAATGGGAGCAAGATGAGATTAAAAAATATTACATTGCTAACCCCTTGGAAGGTTATCGGCGCTTAACATTCATGATGCTTGACCAGGATATAGTAGCCGTATCACCAAGCTCAGTGTATAGAGTTTTGAAAAAGGCCAATCTCTTACGCCGGTGGTCAACAAAGCCCTCTAAGAAAGGAACGGGATTTACTCAGCCGCTTCGGCCTCATGACCATTGGCATATTGATGTTTCGTACATTAATATTTGCGGGACGTTCTACTACCTGTTCAGCATACTGGATGGTTGTAGCCGCTACATCGTTCATTGGGAAATCAGGGAGTCTATGGCGGAAGCTGACATTGAAATCATCATGCAAAGAGCTCTTGAGATGTTTCCTGGAGTAGCACCTCGCATTATTTCAGACAATGGCCCGCAGTTCATAGCAAAAGACTTTAAGGAATTTATAAGGATCTCAGGCATGAAGCATGTACGGACGTCCCCATATTATCCTTGAAAGCAACGGAAAAATAGAACGTTGGCACAGAACGGTAAAAAGCGAATGTATACGCCCAGGGGTGATCCTTTCCTTGGATGATGCCCGTGAAGTTGTCACAAGGTATATTGGCCGCTATAACAACGTCAGGATGAATAGTGCTATCGGCTATATTGCCCCTAAAGATAAGCTCGAAGGTCGTGACACACAAATTTTCAAAGAACGTGATAAAAAACTAGAGGCAGCCCGTGAGGCTCGCCGCATTAAAAGGCAGAGACAAAGAGCCGCCTGAAATAGAAATAATGCTGATGAAATGGTCATCAGGTAAATTGTACTTTACTCGTTAACTCAACTGACTGAATTTTCCAATTCCGTCTGAAGCAAAACAACCACCATTACGGAAGAGGATTCATGATCCATTACTTCCAACCACGCCTTGCAAAAATGACCGAAGATCTTCGCTTGGGGAAAAGATATAGAATGAGAGATCAAACTGAAATTTAAGAATCGAAGCAACCGCTAGAATTGCAAAATAGTTTCGTCCACAAAAAAAGGCCCGACCTAATAACGGCCGAACCTTTTTCACAATACCGAGACTGAACAAAAAAGTTTCAGAATGCCAACTGAAACTGAGCCAGAATTACGTTATTCATATAGCCCTTCGTAATGCCGCCGTAGGTGCCGCCAAAGCCATCATCCCCGCTTGCAATTACATAATTTAATTGAATGCGGGCTGCGTGCTTGACTTTAGGATTCAGGAAAATATTAAGTCCCAGGTAGGTGTTACCGAGATCGGTACTGACACCAGTCACAGGACTATAATGAGCCTGATAGTGACGGATTACGCCTTCGAGCATGGGAAGAAAGCGATAGCCGGCGTGCAGGTACCAGACAGATTCATCTGAATTATTTACCCCTTTGATATTGCTGCCAGCAATATACTCGCCCTTCAAAGTCATAACGTCTAATTTATAAGAAGCAGCTACGTCCCAGACCGAATAATCCTTGTCGGCAGTGCCAACAGCGTAGCTATCCCCGGCCGCCTCTTCTGACACACCATAGGAAAGTTCCGCATGCAGACTCTGCCAATCCGCCATACCACGGACGGCATAGGCGTAATCATGACCTGCAACACCATATATTTTATTGCTGCTTGCGTTATCAACAACTTTACTGGCACGGGTAGCCGGATTGAAGATGCCGATATCATAACCGAAGATGCCGCCAATCTTGCGGCCGCTCAGCATAGCGCCAAGAGAACGTTCTAAAACCAGGGCTTTTTCCATACCGCGCTTGGTTATATCCAACTTGGCTCCAGAAGTATTGAAGTCCATGCCAACCGGAGTCTTAAACTCACCAACCTTGACAGAGAAAGTTTTGTTGAACTTATAGCCAACATCGGCATCCTTAATAACGTTACTCAACTGCCCTTGCTTATGCGTTCCATCGCTTTTAACGAAATCAATTTGCAATTTACTGAAGACCTTGTTCATGGAGAGCTTATAGCCAAGACGGACACGGTCGGCACCGAAGCGCAAACCATCACGTTTGTCCGTCGCTGATGAGGCAAGCCCGTTACCGGATTGAGCGGTAATCTGGGAGAAACCGAACAGTTTTACCTTAAGCTTCTGCCCCCCCAAATCTTTGTTAACAATACTGACGCCTGCAGCCGCTGGAATAACTGATCCTATTAGAAACACCGCCGCCATTAAACTTCCAGAAATAACTTTTTTTCCCATTTCTTCATCTCCAATTTATGTTCTCACAAAATTATTTCTCTCACCATACAGAGAAATCCCTAACCAAAAAAACACCCCGTTATAAACATTTCATTCCGCACCTCCAATTTGTATTTCTCATTTTCAATACATTAAGTAAAAAAACTTCACCATCACTCACTTCCCATATTAGAGCCGGCGACTCTGTTAACAACTTGTACAAAGAATGGTTTAATAATTTTTGAAATGCCTTGTATAAAGTTCTTTAAGTTTTTCTTGCGGCACTCACCTTATCTAAACTCACGGATTGCAATGACCATGCCAATCGTTCTAGGGGGGCCAAAATGGCTAAAATTGTCCATTATTGTCCATTTATGAACACAACACCGACCACACTGTTCCGAAATGTCCTTTCAGGACAAGAATTATAATAGCTGCTAATTCCTCCATCTTAGTCCTTAGTTACGGCTGAATTATGCCAAATATTGCGGCAACTAAAATCCTGGATCCGGTTCCCCGCCCTAAGGCGGAAAGGCTGCTGCTTGGCATGAAAATGCCAGTCGCCAACGACCATAAAACTTGACAAATAACAATAAAAGCGCAATTCTATCCCAAGTAATACTTTGTAACACATAAAAAACCGGAGGTGATGAGTATGAAGAAGATCGCTATCGCGTTAATTGGCGGGTGTTTATTCCTTTATTGGGCGGTACAGGCCGGAGCAAGCCCGGTAAAACGTTATGATGCCTTAAGCAAAACCTGCCGGATTTTTACCCATGCCGATCTTTGGGCGGGATATAAGATATTCCGTAAAAACTGCAAAAGATGCCATTTTCGCGGCAATAAAAAACAGGCCAAATTTTTATATACTGAGTCGAAGGTTCGCAAAGGTTGGGATCGGGTATTTGCCACAAAGTATCCGCCCTGCGCCAAAGATGGCAGTTGGGGAAAACTAACCGGGGAACAACTCGCCAGGCTCAATGACTACCTTTTCAAAAATGCCGCCGATACCTATGACCCCTACGATGCCACGGACTGCGGTTGATAAGCCCCTTATCTCCCAGTTTGGGAGATAAACTGATAATTCAAATTCGCGTATAATGCCAACTTACAGGCCGGGAATTTTCATAGGGTAGGACGCCATGAAAGACCACGGGATTCCGGTCAAACACCAAGGGGAGAAAATGCCGGTCTCCTTCCCACATGGGCAGTTTATCAAGTTGGTTTATGGGGTACCAGCTCAATGTTCCCTCCTCATTCTCTAGCAATGGTTCGCCGCTGAACGCATCGACCCTAAATATAAAACCGAACCAATCCTCGTTGTTTGGGCCAAAGCCGGGCCAACTGATCGTACCGCGCAGGATAATTTCCCGGCACTCCAAGCCCGCCTCCTCACGAATCTCCCGTTTTATGCAACTCAGCACATCCTCACCGGCCTCCAACTTGCCGCCCAGGCCATTATATTTGCCTAAATGTTGGTCACTCTGGCGCTTATGGCGGTGAACCAATAGAGTTTTCCTGCCATCCGGCGACATTATAAATGCCAGAGTTCCAATTACGGGGGTGTACATTTGCTTCTCCACTTAATTTTTGAGGCAACCTTTATATGGTGCGCAATAGCTTATAAATTGGTAGCCTGACGCAACTTACCTTCCTGCGATAATTTTTGTAGCGGCCCAACAACCGATGTTCAAGACAATTTTTATATGAATTTTTTAATGCCCATTTCATTTTACCGTCACCAAATACAAAGCAAATACCATATAACTTTGTTGAAGATTCTTTTGTTGGTAACTCTCGTTATTGTACCCCAATCGGCCGCCGCCGTCATAAATCCCTTTCCCGTTTTTCCCGCTATCCGCTCCAATGTGCGTTTCTGGGAAAAGGTTTATTCCCAGTATTCTTCCGAACATGGTTTAATTCACGACAGTAATAATCTGGCCATAATTTATGAGGTAATCGCTCTGCGGGACTGCAAAATACCGGCAAACTCAAGATTAAACCGCCGGAAAATAAAGGCTGCCGAAAAAAAATACCGCCGGATTCTGCGCCATCTTGCCAATGGTCATCCCGCCGTATCCGCTTTGGAGAAAAGGATTATTACGATGTTTGGCGGTCATCCAGACCCCCAAATTTTACGGCGGGCCTCCCATAATGTACGTTTTCAATTATGCCTTAAAGATCGGTTCCGGCAGGGCATAATAAATTCCGGTCGTTATCTGGCCGAGATAAAACAAATATTTCGCCAAAACCATCTGCCCACCGACCTTGCCTATCTGCCGCATGTGGAATCGTCATTTAATTATGAGGCCTACAGCAAGTTCGGGGCGGCAGGAATATGGCAGTTTATCCGCTCAACCGGCCGCCGGTTTCTAACCATTAGTTACACGGTTGATGAACGGCGAGATCCCATCAAGGCGACAAAGGCCGCCGCCCGGTATTTAAAAGAGAACTACCGAAAACTTAGGAGTTGGCCTTTGGCATTAACCGCCTACAACCACGGGGCCGGCAGTATATGCCGCGCCCAAAAAAAGTTTGGCACCTATGATGAAATTATAGAGAATTATCAAAACTGCCGTTTTGGCTTTGCCTCAAAAAACTTTTATCCCGAATTTCTGGCCGCCCGAGAAATTGCTAAACATTATCGTAAATATTTCCCCGGCTTACACATGAAACATGCCATTTCCACAGACAGCATTTCACTGAGTGGATACGCGGACGCAGTTGATTTAGCAACTTTTTTTGGTATTAATGCCGCCCGGCTTAGGGTTCTGAACCCGGGCTTGCGCCCCCCGGTATTCAATGGGCAAAAATACATTCCCAAACATTATAGGCTGAGGCTGCCCAGAGGCACAATCAACAAGTCCACCGTTATCCCGGCCAACCTATATAAAAAAGCCCAGAAACGCAGCCGCTTTTATCGGGTGGAGCGCGGGGATACGGCCGGTAAAATAGCCATTATGCAGCGCGTTAAGTTGCGGGATCTGTTGGATTTCAACCAACTTGGCCATCGGGCTGTTATCTACGTGGGCCAGAATTTACGTATACCGGTGCCGAACGAACAGCTGTTGGCGAGTCTAAGCGGCAAAACCGGCAGGCGCCGGATTTATCCCCGTAAAAGAAAGAAGCTAGAGAGTAAAAGAGCCAATAAGATGCCGGCAAAAAAGCCGGTTAGGCTAGCAGATTCTCCCGGCACGACTGTGGAAATACCCACCATGCTGCCATCACATACTACAAATTGGCATCCGCGAGAAATACCTTTAGGCGCCAGTCACAAAGTTTGGCAGGAACAACCGGCCATTGAACCACCGCCTGCCAATATGATGTCCGTGAACCCCGAGGTTCTGATTGGTAATTTCCAACTTGAGAAGGTGTTTACTGACCGGCATGGCAAACGTTTCGGAGTGCTACGAGTTGAAGAGTCGGAGACTCTGGGGCATTATGCCGATTGGCTCAACATCCCCACACAGAGAATCAGGGATTTAAATCACCTGCCCTTCCACCGCCGTATAAAAACGCACCAAAAAATAAAAATCCCCCTGGGCAAGACTAGCAGGGAGAGTTTTGCAGAACAGCGTTACGAGTTCCACAAACAGATAGCGGAGGATTTCTTTGCCGCCTTCAAAGTAACGGGCATCAAAACCTATAATGTCAAAAGCGGCGATAATATCTGGACAATCAGCCGCAATGAGCTAGATCTTCCTCTCTGGTTAATCAAGCAATATAATCCGGGCACCAATTTTGAAAACCTACACCCCCGGCAGAAACTGCTCTTTCCCGTAGTTGTGAAGGCTCATTAATGCAAACCGCTCTTTTTAGCGCCTGCACACTTCGGTAAGCTCAGGGAACAAGTATAATTCTTTTTGCAATTCCTTATAACATGATTATCCTCCTGCAATTACAATAAGAGGTCTATAATGTCCCAAAAACCAACTACCAAATACCGGCTTGATTACCAACCGCCGCCATTTACCGTAAAGTCCGTGGATATTAGTTTTGATCTGCATGAGGACGCTGCTATCGTCAAGGCCAGTCTTGCCATCCAGCGAAATAGCCGTTGCGGCGATCTAGTGCTGGACGGCCGCGAACTGGAGTTGCTTGGCATATCTTTGGACGGGCGGGAACTCACGGCGGCAGACTACACCCTGAAAAAGGGACAGCTCATTATCAAAAATCCACCCTTGGCATTCACCCTGTCCTGCACCACCAAGATACGTCCACAGGACAATACCTCTCTGGAGGGACTGTACCGTTCCAACGGTATTTTTTGCACCCAGTGTGAAGCGGAGGGATTTCGTAAAATCACCTATTTCCCAGATCGTCCCGATGTCATGGCTTTATTTACCACGACTATTACGGCGGACAAGATAAAATATCCGGTTCTGCTCTCAAACGGCAATTTGCTGGAGCATGGCGATATCGATGCCAAACGGCATTTTGTCAAATGGAGTGATCCCTTTCCCAAGCCCTGCTATATCTTCGCCCTGGTGGCAGGTGATCTTGCCGTACTCAGAGATAGCTTCACCACCTGTTCCGGCCGCCAGGTGGAATTACGGATCTACACGGAGCATCATAACGCCGATAAATGTGGGTATGCCATGTGTTCCCTGCAAAAGGCCATGCGTTGGGACGAGGAGCGTTTCAATCTTGAGTACGACCTTGATCTCTACATGATTCTGGCAGTGGATGATTTTAATGCCGGAGCCATGGAGAACAAGGGGCTTAATATCTTCAACTCAAAATATGTGCTTGCCCAACCTGTGACCGCCACAGATAATGATTATGAAGGCATCGAATCGGTTATCGGCCATGAATATTTTCATAATTGGACGGGCGACCGCGTCACCTGCCGGGACTGGTTTCAACTGAGCCTGAAGGAGGGGCTCACCGTGTTCCGCGATCAGGAATTCACCGCCGATACCGCTTCGCGGGCCATTAAGCGGATTAATGATGTAAACATACTCCGTAACCGGCAATTTTTAGAGGATGCTGGCCCCATGGCCCATCCGGTGCGGCCGGACTCATATATTGAAATAAACAATTTTTACACCTTGACCGTCTATGAAAAAGGAGCCGAGGTGATCCGGATGCTGCATACCATTCTGGGGGAGGACACCTTTCAGCGCGGTATGCAGATATATCTTAAACGGCACGATGGCCAGGCCGTAACCACGGATGATTTTGTCCAGGCCATGGAGGACGCCTGGGATGAAATGGGCCAGACTCAGCCCGGTGGCCTGGAACAATTCAAACTCTGGTACAGTGAACCGGGAACGCCGCGCCTGACCGTTTCATCCCGCTATGACGCCAAGGCCGGCACCTATACCCTCACCATAGTTCAGGAAGCGCCCAAGGTAAAGGGGGCCAGCGGCAGGGCCATGCATATCCCCATCAGAATTGCCCTGTTGGACGGGAAAGGTCATGAACTGCCGCTGCAGTTACAGGAGGGTGGCAATAAAGCTCTTGATTCCGGTATATTGCATATCAAAAAGGCCAGGGAGGAATTTATCTTCACCACGGCCAGCC
>JAADIV010000156.1:0-6905 GCA_013151175.1 Deltaproteobacteria bacterium
CAGAGACCATCCGCCATAAAGCTATTCCCTGCTTTTACGCCACGTTAACAACTATAGCGGCCTTTATTTCGTTATTGGTCAGTTCCATCAAACCGGTTATGGATTTCGGTCTGATGATGACCGTGGGCCTAGTTGTCTCATTTATTCTGACATTTCTCATCTTCCCAGCCGCCGCCATGCTAGTAAAACGGGAAAACATTACTGCGGCCGCCGATAGATCCACGCCATTTACCATGCTATTCGCGACATTTACCAAAAGACACGGCAGGCTAGTTATCCTGATAAGTCTCACCCTGACCGTCATAAGCGTTGTTGGTATTAGCCGCCTGGTGGTTGAAAACCGTTTCATTGACTATTTTCGCAAATCAACAGAGATATATCAGGGAATGAAGCTTATAGACCAGAAATTAGGCGGCACCACCCCCCTGGATATAATTCTCGATTTCCACGATAAATCCGCCCCAACACCGCAAAAGACCGTTAAGCCAGGCACCGCCGATAACGCCGATGACCTGCTGCTTGATGATTTTGCTGATGTTGCAAATACCGGTTCAGCCAAAAAGGCCAAAGGGGACGGCGCCTGGTTCACCTCATACAAGATGGAGCGGCTAGAAAAGATACAGGACTACCTTAATAGTCTGCCGGAAACGGGCAAGGTTCAGTCAATAGCCAATCTGGTGAGAATCGCGACCCGCCTGAACGACGGCATTGCCCTGGACGATTATGAACTGGCGATTATCTACAAGAAACTGCCTAAGAAAGTCAAAGACCTTCTGGTGACGCCCTATGTCTCAATCCCCAATAACCAGGCCAGAATCACCATGCGTATCATGGAGTCCGACAAAAAATTATCCAGAGAAAAGCTTCTGAATAAAATTCATAATTTTCTTACGCAAAAGATGCATTTTGCCCCCGCACAAATACACTTCACCAATATGTTTGTGCTATACAATAATATGCTCCAAAGCCTCTTCCGTTCCCAGATACTGACCATCGGCGCGGTATTCCTGTGCATACTCCTGATGTTTACCCTGCTATTCCGCTCACTGCTGCTAGCCATCATTGCCCTATTGCCCAACCTTCTGCCCGCCGCCATGGTTCTCGGCACCATGGGCTGGATCGGCCTGCCCCTGGATCTCATGACCATCACCATAGCGTCAATCACCATTGGGATTGCGGTGGACGACACCATTCATTATATTCATCGTTTTAGAGATGAGTTCAGTAAAGATCGTAACTACACCGCCACCATGGAGCGTTGCCATGGCAGCATTGGCAAGGCGATGTATTACACCTCTCTTACCATCGTTATTGGTTTTTCCATTCTGGTCTTTTCCAATTTCAAACCCACCATCTATTTTGGCCTATTTACCGGTTTTGCCATGGTAGCCGCCCTTCTAGCCGCCCTAACCCTGTTGCCGAAATTATTAATATTGTGGCAGCCATTTGGCCCGGAAGCTGATAAAACATCAGTAAGCGCTCCAGGTAAGCGAGCCTGCGAGACTCCGGGAACACCCTGAAACGCTTACACATCGGGGCAATCGCCTCCCAGAGTGAAAGTTTGTTGACCATCATTATACCATATTCGTAATAACCATGAAGATAGCAGATAAAAATTTAATCGGCATCCGCCGCATTGTGCAGGGCGGTTTTTTTATTTTCTGCCTTTACTCCGGCTGGCAATTCTACAATTTCTACCAATGGGCCACCGGTAAATCAATGCTGCCAGCGGCTCGGCCTCCCGCCGTGGAGGGTTTTTTACCGATCAGCGCCCTGGTTGCCCTAAAAAAATTGCTGCTAACCGGCCAATACGACCTTGTTCATCCGGCAGGCCTCACCATCTTCATCGCCGCCCTGCTCATCGCCCTGACACTGCGCAAGGGCTTCTGCGGTTGGATATGTCCGGTAGGTTTCTGCTCAAATATGGCCGCCCTGGTTGGCCAGCGCCTGAAGATCATCCGCCAGGCCCCTAAATGGCTAGATGTCCCCCTGCTCAGTCTGAAATATTTGCTCTTGGCCTTTTTCAGTTACCTGATTCTCTGGAATATGGATCTAGCCGCCATTGAGGTTTTTTTACGCACACCATACAATATGGTTGTTGACGCCAAGATGCTGTTTTTCTTCCTGAGCCCTGGGAGAATAACCATCATGGTCATGGTATTTTTACTCATTCTCTCATTTTTTAATAAAAATTTCTGGTGCCGCTACCTATGCCCTTATGGGGCGTTACAGGGGATACTGGCTTTAATCAGCCCCACCCGGGTAGAACGGACGGCTGAAAAATGTATAAATTGCCGCAAATGTGAAAATATCTGCCCCGGCGCCATAGAAATAACCGCCAAAAAATCAATCTGGGCACCAGAGTGCGTTGGCTGCCTAGAATGTCTGGCGGTCTGCCCGGTTACGGACTGTCTCAGCCTGACCATAGCCCCGCGCCGCAGAGTACCGGCTTTTCTGCTGCCCGTGCTGATCTTGACAATTTTTCTTGGTTTATGGCTTACGGCCCTGGGTACCGGCCACTGGCGCAGCACAATACCACTGCAGACGTTAAAGCATTATTACAGTATCGAGGCAAGTATCAGCCACCCGGGGCGATAGAATTTGCCATATATTTCCCCAAAAATAACAAGATGTAAACAATGCGGTGCCTGTTGCAGAGATGGCGGCCCAACGCTGCACAACAACGATTTGCCTCTGTTGGCCAACGGGCATTTAACCACACGGAATCTGATTACCATCCGCAAGGATGAGCCCGTCTTTTCCCCGCTTTCCGGCCAGGTTGAACCTGCGCCCTTGGAATTTATTAAAATAACCGGCACAGGTAACACATGGGCCTGCTGTTTTTATCAGGCCGAGGATATGTCATGCGGCATATATAAGCACCGACCCCTGGAATGCCGTACCCTTAAATGTTGGGACACAGACGCACTTACCAGGCTTATTTGCAAAAACGTCATTAATCGTTTTGACATTATTGTCAAGGACGACCCGTTAATGGCTATGATTAAAAAGCATACGCGGGAATGCCCTTACAAAAAATTGCAGCTTGCAACGCCAAAAAAACATCATCCGGCCATTACCCCCCCCAATGTCTACCGTAAAATAATCAATGACGATCTGGCTATCCGCCAGGCAGCTATCAGGCGATACAACTTGGATTTAGAGCAAGAGTTGTTTTATTTCGGCCGCCCCATGTTTCAAAGCCTATCCTATTATGGATTAGGGCCTTAACGCTACAATTTCTGCCATAGCACGTGTCCTTGCTGCGAGGCACAAATGAAGATCATTGCCTCTACGATCAGACATCAGAAGCCCCAACAGATACGAGCAACACAATAAGGGGGAGCGTTAACTTGTTATGTGCGCGATTTATAGATATCGTTTCAATTTTTTATTAAAAAAATGATGCTAGTTTAGTTTGCAGGCGCGGTGGTATCTCTAGGCCAACCCTTAGAAGGTGGCGGAGAAGGTACATTGAATCTGGAATTGTTGGCTTGGAGAGTCGTAGCCGCCCGCACAAATCCCTGAACAAAAAAGTTATCATTAAAGCAGAACCATTCATAAAGTGTTAAAACGGCATAATGTAAAACCACTGAAGAAAATCCGCTTTTTTTAAAAATTGACTTTATCCTGAATCCTCAATAGTATGTACGCCGTACTGCCATTAGGGAACTATGTTCGCTTCTCCGCATGAGTGACAAGTATTTTCATGACAGTATATATCTTAATGGATCTAAAAAAGGTTCTTTTTGTTTTTGTCATAGGCAGTTCACCAAGGTAATAAATGACGATTGATACTTCAAAATACCCAGTTCTCGTAGTTGATGATGAGGCCCCTATACGCCAACTCATCGCTCAGATAGTCAGCCGGGAAGGGTACCCGTGCGCAATGGCATCAGGGACTGATGAGGCCATTGATAAGCTTGATAACGGCAAATTCTCTCTGGTTATTTCTGACATTAATATGCCGGGGAAGAATGGTCTTGATCTGCTTGATGATATAATCAGGAATCGTCAGGATATTGCTGTGCTTATGGCGACGGCAGTTGATGACAGAAATGTGGCGATCAAGACCCTGGAGATGGGGGCATACGGCTATATAATCAAACCCTTTGAACGAAATGAGCTGATTATCAATGTGACCAACGCCATTACCCGTTTACAGTTGGAAATTGATAACCGGCTCTATAGTGAAGATCTTGAATGGCTAGTTGACGAACGGACCGAAAAATTGAAACAGGCCCAGATGGAAATTCGTTTCTCCCGTGAAGAGACTATTCACCGGTTGGCGAAAGCGGCTGAATTCAGAGATAATGAAACGGCCCAACATACGATGAGAATGGGGCAGTTTTGCGGCACTTTGGCCCGTAATTTTGGCCTTGATCCCGCTTTGACTGAAATGATTGGTTTGGCAAGCCCCCTCCATGATGTCGGTAAGATCGGTATCCCCGACACAATTTTGCTGAAACCGGGGAAATTGACCGCAGAGGAGTTTGAGATCGTCAAGGGGCACTCGGTAATTGGCTATCGTATTTTGGCCGGGTCGGGGAGCGAGTTGTTGAATATTGGCGCGGTTATTGCCCATACCCACCATGAAAAATTTGATGGCAGCGGTTATCCGCAACAATTGCGCGGTGAGGGTATCCCGCAGAGCGGCAGGATTGCCGCTATATGTGATGTCTTTGATGCCCTGACTTCAGATAGGGTTTATAAAGCGGCTATGACCACTGAAAAGGCGATGAAAATTATGCTAGCGGGCCGCGGCTCGCATTTTGACGCAGATTTACTGGATTGTTTTACTGATTGTCTGCCTGAAATTTTGGCTCTGAAGTCAGAATTTGCCGACGGCTGAGGCTGGGGCGGGTAAGGTGTTATCTCTGCGGCTTGAGCCGTTTATCGGTGAGTAGTTTCTTTTGTTCTTCTTTACCTCTTTTTTCCCGTTCGCAATATATGGATTTACTGGAAAATGGGTCTATACCCGTCCAATACATCATGGTGGAATAGGTCGAAGGCGTGGGAGTGAATATCTGCACCTGCTCCGGTGATGTGTGCAGCTTTTGGTGACAAAATTTTTGCAGTTTCTCCATGTCTCTTCTAGTGCAGCCAGGATGGGCGGCAATAAAATAATAAGTCAGAAATTGTTTTTTACCGGCGGCGCGGTTCAGAGAATTAAATAATTCCCTGAATTTTAACAGGCTCCTGACGGGCGGTTTGGCCATTTTCTCCAATACATGATCCAGACAATGCTCCGGGGCAATTTTCATCTGCCCTGAAACATGGTGTTGCACCAGCATATTGAGATATTCCCGGCCCATCTTGTCGGCCATTACCATGTCGTAACGAATCCCTGAGGCCACGAAGACGTGCTTTACCCCTGGCAGATTACGTAATTTACCAAGCAGAGTTATCTGGCGATCATGTCTGATCTTAAGTTGGGGGCAGGGGACGGGTATCAGGCATCTTTTGTCTCGGCACGGCCCTTTGGCAAGCTTTTTAGGGCACTCAAATCCGTACATATTGGCGGTGGGGCCGCCCACGTCCATGATATTTCCTTTGAAATCTGGATGCCTGGTCAATTGCACGGCCTCTCGCAGAATTGAGGCCTGGCTGCGCATACGGACGGTACGGCCCTGATGCACGGCGATAGCGCAGAAATTACATTCACCGTAGCAGCCACGGTGAGTGGTAATGGAAAATTGAATGGTAGTCAAAGCCCGGACAACGCCATGTTCCCGGTAATAGGGATGCACCGCTCTGGTGAATGGCAACTCATTGACCGCGTCCAGCTCCTCCTGCCGCAGGTAGGGCGGCGGCGGATTCTGGATTAAATAGCGATCATCCTGCAATTGGGCTAGCCCCTGCGCTGTCAGCGGATCATTATTCTGATAGAAAACTCTGAACATTGCGGCAAAGCGCTGCTTGTCCCGAACCACAGCAGAGTAGGTCGGTAATTCCAGAAATCCAGGCGGAATTCCCCGGCCGGCGTAGCAAAGCCCGGCTATCCGGCGGAAATCATCCTGGCTGTCTATGGCCCTGGCCAGCTCGACAATGGTCTTCTCAGCCATTCCATATACCAGGGCATCGGCCTTGGCGTCAAAGAGCAGGGACTTTCGTATCTTGTTGGTCCAGAAGTCATAATGACTCAGTCGCCGCAAGCTTGCCTCGATGCCGCCCAGGACAATGGGAGCAGTGTTTTTAAAGTACTGTCTGATTAAATTGCTATAGACAATGACAGCCCGGTCGGGACGGCGGTTATTGATACACCCTGGGGTAAAATCATCTGATTTGCGTCTTTTTTTAATGGCGGTATAATTGGCCACCATGGAATCAACGCTGCCGCCAGTAACTCCCCAGAATAACCTTGGTGCGCCAAGGCGCTGAATATCCCCGCCGGATTTGGTATCTGGTTGGGCGATGATGCCGACCTTGAATCCGGCTGTTTCAAGTACCCTGCCAATGACCGCCACCCCGATATACGGGCTGTCAATATAGGTATCGCCGCTGATCAGAATAATATCAAGCTCTGACCAACCGCGTTCCCGCATCTCATTTTTGGTGGTAGGTAAGAATCGTAATGGCCGGGTTTTTGAGTGTTTCATGATCCATGAGTTTCTAACATATTTGCGCTGTCGGCGCCAGACGGATCACCTCTAGCCGGATAAATTGAAGAACCTTTACAGGGAATGTATTATGCGGGAATTATTACTTGCGTTAAAAGATTGCAGCCTGAAGATAAACGGACTGGAAAAAATGGCAGAAGAAGCCCTGTTGGTCGAAAAATATGACCTTGATATTCATTACAATTTCATGTGCCGGAAGGCTATGATGCTGTCCCGACTGCCCGATCAGCTACGGCCCCTGATGGACGGGCTTGATCGGCGTACCCTGAAATATGTTATAGATAA
>JAADIV010000156.1:6963-10694 GCA_013151175.1 Deltaproteobacteria bacterium
TGGATAGTGTTTTTTATATGTCGGCCCTGTTGTATCCCGAAGATTATTGTGTCGGTGGCATAAATGACCTGGAAGACTTTATCAATTGTCTAGAAAGGGACGAATTTTGAGCTGAAAGGTCAGTCAAATGAAAACATCCGCGCCCCTGCCTTATTCTACTTCTCCTGACACCATTTATAGGCGTTCTGAAACATGGTCAACCAGGGGGAGGCCGGCAGATTCCGCATGTCTTCCGGCAGCCAATGGGTCTGCCAGGTTAAAAAGGCCCGCTCCGGGTGTGGCATCATGGCCAGGTGGCGGCCATCCTGGGTGCACAGGCCGGTGAGGCCCTGAGGGGAGCCGTTGGGGTTAAATGGATAGGCCTCCGTTTCTGCGCCGTTATCATCGACATAGGCCAGAGCGGCAAGCCCCTGAGCCCTTACCTCGTCTAGCATTTTCTGGTCAGGGAAATGCAAACGGCCCTCGCCATGATCTACATGAATCCCGAAAGTCATATCCGTCATCCCCTGTAGCATAATGGCTTTACTGGCCAGTATTTTCACCGTGGCCCAGCGTGACTCAAAGCGCTTCGAGTTATTGCGGAGAAACCTTGGCTGTTGGGCAGGTTCAATCCCTGGCCATGGTACCCAGCCCAAAAGGGCAAAGAGTTGGCAGCCGTTGCAGACGCCCAGGGAAAAGGTGTCCGGGCGGTTATAAAAATCGAGAAACATCCGGCGCAGCCCCGAATTAAATCGGATCGTGGCGGCCCAACCCTTGGCGCTTTCCGGGACATCGGCGTAGGAGAAGCCGCCAACTGCCGCCAGGCCCCGGAAATTATCCAGATTCAGCCGATTGGCCAGGAGGTCGCTCATGGTGATATCCCAAGGCTCAAAACCGGCGGCGAAAAAGGCGGCCGCCATCTCCCGATCCGAGTTGCTGCCCTCATCACGCAGGATCGCCACCTTTGGTTTGGCGGTCATATTCATTATATGGGCGGCAGTCGGTTGGGGGGTAAATGGCAGGTGATAACTCGGCCCCCGGCGGGCATAGATATTTTTCCTCTCCTCCCTGGCATAATCAGGATCCATCTGGAGAAGCTCAAGCTGGAAACTGGTTTCTTCCCACCATTGCCGTAATTCCGGCATCGGGGCGTTGAGGACGTTCTCCCGATTATAATTAATCACTATTTGCGGCTTGGCGGTAGTCCTGCCAAGCTCAATAGCGGTAACATGATGACGCTTGAGGACAGTTCTTATCTCGGCATTATCAGCGGGTCGGCACTCAAAAACCAGGCCCAATTCCTCCGCGAAAAGATGAGCAATGGCTGAATCTGAACCGGATAAATCAAGTTCCAGGCCGCAATTACCGGCGAAGGCCATCTCCAGCACGGTGGTAATCAGACCGCCGTCACTGCGGTCGTGGCCGGCCAGAATGAGATCAAGGCTGATTAGCTCCTGTACCGCCGCAAAGGCATTTCTCAATAGCTCCGGTTTGTCCAGATCGGCAGGGTCATTTCCTACTTGCCCGTGAACCTGTGCCAGGGCGGAGCCGCCAAGACGATTTTTACCGTTGCCCAAGTCAATTAGGCAGAGCAGTGAATGATCTGGCTGTTTTAGATCCGGGGTGATAATTTTACGGATATCCGCCATGGCGGCATAGGCCGAGATTACTAGTTGGCGCGGGGATTTAACCGTCTCATGGCCAACCTTTGTGGCCATGGACAGGCTGTCCTTGCCGCCGTCAACCGCCATCCCAACGGCCAGCATCGCATCCCGCATGGCTGTGGCCGCGTCATAGAGAGCCGCTCCCTCACCGGGTAATTTGGGAGCCCACATCCAGTTTGCCGAACATTTTATAGTGTCGAGACCATCAATTCCGGCCCATACTATATTGGTAAGCGACTCTCCCATTGCCATTCTGGCTCCGGCGGCGGGATCTGCCAATAATTTATTGGGCTGCTCGCCAATGGCTGTGGCGGCACCGCAAAAATCGAAATATCCCTGAGCAATGGCTGCTACATCACTGATCGGTGTTTGCAGGGGGCCGCAGCATTGTTGCTGGGCAATGAGTCCGGTTACGGCCCGATCGACTTTATTGGTCAAAAAACGTTTGGAGCCAACAGCCACCAGACGCAGGACATCACGCAGGGCATCCCTGACAGTGAGATCTTTTGGCAGGCTAACGGGCGGCAGTTTGGTCGCGACCCGCTTATCGCTGAATGTCTTGATGGGAATATTGCCTAATACCTCATTTAATTCGAGGTCAACGGGGGTGGAATCGTCGTTTTCATCATGGACGACAAAGCGCAGGTCACCGGTAACCTGCCCCAAAACCTCACAATTAACCTTTTCACGCCGGCAGATAGCCTGAAAATCAGCCAGGGCTTCCGGCCTTAATAAAATACCGTTTCTCTCCTGATATTCAGCCACATAGATTTCCAGTACGGACATGGTCGGATCGCCGGCTTTAATTTTCCTGATGCCTATACGGCCGCCGGAATGTTCAACCAGTTCCTTTAAAACATTGCCAGGGCCGCCGGCGCCCTGATCGTGGATAACATCAATCAGAGTCTTGCCACCCATTTCATTACAGGCCCTGATTACCCGGTTCATCTTCTGTTCCATTTCGGCATCGCCGCGTTGAACGGCATTGAAATCTAGGTCGGCGGCATTCTCGCCCTGTAACATACTTGACGCGGCTCCGCCGCCAAAGCCAACCCGGTAGGCCGGGCCGCCAATCTGCAGGATATACATACCCTTTTCCTCGGCGGCTTTTTTGGTGTGGCGGTGGTCTATCTGACCAATACCGCCGGTGAACATAATAGGTTTCAGGTAGCCCCAGCGGCTGCCATCTGCCAGGCGTAAATCAAATGAGCGGGTAAATCCCTGAATCAGCGGCTCGCCAAATTTATTGCCATAATCAGAGGCCCCGTTACTAGCCTCAATCTCAATCTCCAGGGCGGAGGCCAGATTATCCGGACAGGGCAGTTCATTTTTATCGGCCTCCCAGGGCAGGTCGTAATCCGGGATATTGAGGTTGGCCACACAATAACCGGCACTGCCGGCTCCGACAAATCCGCCCTGACCGGTGCCCTGTACATCGCGTAGCCGGCCGCCAGTACCGGTTTCCGCGCCAGGGAATGGCGCTACCCCGGTGGGAAAATTGTGAGTCTCCGCCGTAAAAATAATATGATATTGCGCTGTGGCGGCCCGGAGAGGTGAGGCCTTGCCGGGGGTCTGAGGAATTATAGAGGTAAACTCCCGGCCTTTAATAGCACTGGAGTTGTCGTTGAAGGCAATAACGCTGTTGTCCGGTTTGGCGGCCAGGGTTGATTTAACAATCTCCATAAGACTTTCTGCTTGCGGCACACCGTCAATAATCTGGCGGCCGCGGAAAAAACCATGCCGGGAATGCTCGCTATTGGCATTGTTCAGATCCATAATCTCGACAATGGTGGGATCACGTTGGTGCTTTTTGACAAAATAATCGTAATAAAAATTACGATCCCATTTGTCCATTGAGATACCTGGAATGTTAAGCAGGGCATCGGCGCCTTGTTCCCGCATGGGAATTGTATAGACGGCCTCCGGCACGATCCCGGTCTCAAAACTTGCCAGTGGAGAATCATAGACACACTCGGTCATACGATCATGGTGTTGTGCCGCGAAATTGCCTATATCCTGTTCATCCGGCACCAGATAGCGGCGGGATCGTTCAACTCTGGTAATTTGCGGCAGGTCGGAGGCCCGACA
>JAADIV010000010.1 GCA_013151175.1 Deltaproteobacteria bacterium
AACTGGATAAAATAATGGCCGCTGACGCCCCAGATGCGGCGCTAAAAGAGATGGCCGACACCGGCCTGCTCTGGCAGATATTTCCAGACCTGTATCAGGGCGTTGGTATGCTGCAACCCGCCAGTCATCACCTGGATGTCTTTGCGCATAACCTTGAAACATTGCGACAGATGGGGAAAATCATCGCGGATCCCGACCGGTTCTTCCCCGGCCGCGCGCCAATTATAAATACCTACCTTACCAGGAAAAGAAAAACAATCCAACTGCGGCTTGCCGCCCTATTACACGATCTGGGCAAACCCATATCTTTCAAAATAAGAAATAACAAACGCACCTTCTATAACCACGATCTGGCCGGGGCAAAGATGCTTGCGGCCACCGCCAACCGGCTGAAATGGAGCGTGATTGACCGTAAAACCATTGCCTTGCTTATCGGGCAGCATATGCGCCCTTTCCACCTGCTGAACTCTAAATTAAAGGCGGGGATTACCAACAAAGCCTACCTTAAATTAATCAAGGCCTTGGGCGCTGAACTTATCGGCCTTTTTTTACTGGCCATGGCAGACAGCCTGGCAGGACGCGGCCCAGGCAAACCTGCCGGCATGGAAGAGGCCCTGGCGGTTTTGTTTGCCGAGACATGCGCGGCCAATGAAAATATCCAGTCCGTATTAACCCGGCCGTTACTGCTCAACGGCCGGGATTTAATCCGCCTTGGCCAAAAACCGGGGCCGGATTTCGGTCGCTTTTTTCAGGAATTGGAGATCCGGCAGATAGATAACCCTGGAATGGCCGAGGCAGAGGCCAGGCAAATGGCTGTCGATTTTTTTAATCCCATCGATAAAAACAGTTGACCGGTTTCTAAAAGGCATTATAGGATACTCTTTGGCTTCGTCCCGAAGGATTAACGTCAGAATTAAGAGGAATTAAACCACTATGAAGAAGACACCGACGATCCCGGACAAACCGGATGATCCACTGGCCGCGTTATTTAACCCCAAGGATTGTCAGGGGATAAAAAAAACCATTTTGAACCATCTCCTAAGTTTCCAGGGCAGAGACCCGGAACGGGCCGGTCAGGAAGATATCTATAAGGCCCTGGCCTACACCATGCGGGATTTTATGGTGGAAAAATGGATCAGCACGCAAAAGGGCTATTATACCAATAATAAAAAACGAGTATATTACCTGTCCATGGAGTTTCTCATTGGCCGATCACTGGGTAACAGCCTGATTAATATGGGCTTTTGGGACAGGGTGGAAAAGGTCATGGACGAGATGGGATTCGACCTGGAGGAAATTCTCGACAAGGAGGAAGATGCCGCCCTGGGCAACGGCGGCCTGGGCCGATTGGCCGCCTGTTTTATGGATTCCATTGCCACCATGAAGATTCCCGCCTATGGCTACGGCATCAACTATGAATATGGTTTATTCAACCAGAAAATTGTCAATGGTTATCAGGTTGAGAGTCCCGATAATTGGCTGCGTTTTGGCACAGCCTGGGAGTTTACCAGGCGTATGCCTATTTATCCCATTAAATTTTATGGCAGGGTGAATAGTACAATTGACGAAAATGGTAATTATCGTTCAGAATGGGTTGATGCCGAATCAGTGATGGCCGTTGCTTGTGATGTCCTAATCCCCGGATATATGAATGATAATGTCATTAATATGAGATTATGGCAGGCCAAGGCCTCCCGTGATCTGGATCTCTCCTATTTTGATAGGGGGGATTATATTGGCGCGGTGCATAACAAGGTGCGTTCTGAGACAATTTCCAAGCTTCTTTACCCGCCGGACGAAGCCTGCGCCGGTCATGAACTAAGATTAAAACAACAGTATTTCTTTGTTGCTGCCACTTTTCAGGATATTTTTCGCCGCTTTACCAAGCATAATAAAGATTTTTCCAAATTCAGCGACCAGGTGGCGGTACAACTGAATGACACCCACCCCGCCATTGCCATTCCGGAACTGATGCGAATACTGCTAGATGATCATGGTTTGGGTTGGGAAAAGGCCTGGAATATCTGCGGCAAAACCTTCGCCTATACAAATCACACATTAATGCCGGAGGCCCTGGAAACCTGGGCGGTTGACCTGTTGGGCCGCGTACTGCCAAGGCATCTGGAAATTATATATGAAATAAATCAGCGTTTTTTAGATACCGTCAGCGCCAAATATCCTGGCGATGGCGAAAAGCTTCGCAATATGTCTATCATTGGCGATGGCCCGCCCAAGCAGGTACGCATGGCAAATCTGGCTATAGTCGGCAGTCACTCAGTCAATGGAGTTGCCGCCTTGCATTCCGAATTACTAAAAAGCAGATTATTTAAAGATTTTGATGCATTCAGGCCTAATCTATTCAACAATAAGACAAACGGCATCACCCCGCGCCGTTGGCTGTTAAAATGCAACCCGTCTTTGGCTAGCCTGATAAGCGCCCAAATAGGCGATAGTTGGATAACTGACCTTAGTCAGCTCCACGGACTGAGCAAATTAGCCCATAACGCCGCCTTTCAAAAGAAGTTCAGAGCGGCGAAAAAACATAACAAGTTAAGACTCACCAAGTATATTCGTGAATTTTGTCATGTTAAGATTAACCCTGATTCCATGTTTGACGTACAGGTCAAAAGAATCCATGAATACAAGAGGCAATTACTGAATGTTTTGCATATTATTGCCTTGTATCACCGCCTTGTGGCCGACCCAAAGATCGATATACCGCCAAGGACATTCATTTTTGCGGGGAAAGCGGCTCCTAGCTATTGGAAGGCAAAATTAATTATTAAACTAATTAATTCCGTCGCGGAGGTGGTTAATAATGACCCACGGCTTGAAGAACGCTTGAAGGTTATTTTTATCCCCAATTACGGGGTATCCCTGGCCGAAAAAATTATTCCTGCCGCTGATTTGTCCGAACAGATTTCCACCGCCGGCACCGAAGCCTCCGGCACCAGCAATATGAAGTTCGCCCTGAACGGCGCCTTAACCATTGGCACCCTGGACGGCGCTAATATTGAAATTATGGAAGAAGCCGGTAATGATAACATATTCATTTTTGGCCTAACTGCCAAAGAAGCTGAATGGGAGAAAAGGTCGCCGCATCGAACGCCCCGAATGATATATGAACAAAATCAGGAAATTCGCCAAATCATTGATGCCATGATGAAGGGCAGCTTCAGTAACGGCGATACAAATCTTTTCAAACCAATAGTGGATGACCTTCTTGAACATCACCGCGATCCGTACCTGCATTTAATTGATTTGGAGGATTATATGCGCTGCCAGAATGAGGTCAGCAGAACTTACCGAGACAACAAAAGTTGGACGGCAAAAGCCATTTTGAATGTCGCTAATATGGGTAAATTTTCTAGCGATCGAACCATAAAGGAGTACGCTCAGGATATCTGGGGAATTTAAGTATGCCGCGAGTTGGTTTATTTAAGAAAATTTGGGCTGAAACGCTGCCTTTTGTGGCCCGCAGCCCGGAAAGAAAGGTGGCTTGGCTAGTTGGAGTATTAAACCGGAAAGCCCTGACCGCAGAAGAGATAGCGCCATACATTCATATTATGTTAAATGAATACCACCATGCCGAAGAGCTAGATCAGAAGGCCGGCAATGGCAATGATTGTGAGCGGTTGGCAGGGCTTTTCGCCGCAATACCCAGAGAGATAATTACAGAGATAATAAACTGTACTAGCATATATGATATTCCGCTATTGTTGACAGTTATCAGGACAATCACAGAGGATGAGGCCGTCCTGATTCTAAAAAAAATTCCGCCGGTATATGAAAAGAAACCTACGCGGGTTTTTGACTTGGTATTTCAGGCAATACATAATTGTGGTGAATATTTATTACCACAGGCAAAGATAAAGATGCGGGTATCTGGTGATATGCCTGAACATTTCAACTCAATATATGAACGCTTTCAGGAAATACTGAGAGACAAAGAGATATTGAGCTCAATATTTCCGCAATCGCAAATGCCAACAGCTCCAGGCGCTAAAAAATAGACTTAAAAAAAGGCCCAAAACATCCAGGGGATGCATTGGGCCTTTAATCGTAGCTGTGCGGTGGTGATAATAAAGTAAAAACTACCGTCCCATAGCCCTCTTCGAGGCCTTCAACGGATTGATCTTAACCGTGGCAGTCGAAAGATCAGGTTTGACATGTGAAGCGAAATTACATATACCGAGCTTCCACTTCGCTGTAGGCGAGGTGTAGGTCTTGCAGATTTTTTGCGCCTCAACTTCAATAACTTGATTACAACCTTCACACTTCTCAATTACAGGCTTAAATATGCCGCTTCCATATATTGGTTTACTAGCTGAGGCCATGCCGAATCTCCTAATTATATTAAACAATAAGTACGACTGATTACAACTAACAGAGTGAACCATGAAAATTCCACTCAGGGCGGAACTTCCATACCCACAAATAAAACTGTATCTTTGAACTCCACAGACTAAGAAATATCCTTATATTTGTCAAGATAAAAAAGGTGCTACCGCGCTCAGACAGACACTAACTACTTTACATAGCTAAAAAAAATATCTATCTATTGTTTTTAACAATTAATTCATATAATATACCTCCTGGATGCGGTTTTGGGGAAAGATGTTATTTTAAGGGCCGTTGCGCTGATAGCCATAATTATTGTTCCTGGATTAGAAGAGTTCTGGAGGTTTGCACGATGCCTATATACAAGTACAAGGGTATCAACTCGTATGGAGAGAAGCGCCATGGGAAAATAGAGGCCGCATCTGAGGCTGCCGCGCACGCGCAGCTAAAAAAGAAGCGTATAACCCCTTCAGTTTTGAAGGAGGCTCCCAAAGATATTTTCGAAAATATCTCCTTTTTGCAACCCAAAGTAACCGGAAAGGACGTTGTCATATTCACCCGGCAGCTGTCAACGATGATTGATGCCGGCCTGCCATTGGTGCAGAGCCTGGAAATTCTGGCCGATCAGCAAGAAAATCCGACCTTTAAAAAGGTTCTCCGGGCCTGTAAATCTGATGTGGAAACCGGCAGCACCATAGCTGAATCAATGAAGAAGTTCCCTGACATCTTTGATAATTTATTTTGCAATATGGTTGATGCCGGCGAGGTAGGCGGCATTTTAGATACAATTTTGTCCCGCCTTGCCGCCTATATGGAAAAAAATATGATGTTGGTTAAGAAGGTCAAAGGGGCCATGACTTATCCAACAATCTGCCTGTGTATCTCCTTTATGGTTATGGCCGTTATGCTCATTTTTGTGGTACCGGTTTTCCAGAAGATGTTTGCCAGCTTTGGCTCCGCCCTGCCTGCCCCCACTCAAATGGTGGTAGATATGAGCGATTTTGCCAAACATAACTTTATTTATATTTTCGGGGCTATCTGGGCCGTTTTTTTTATAATAAAGAAATATTACAAAACGGAAAAAGGCCGTCTTAACATCGATAGATTGCTGTTGATCGCGCCAATTATAGGCCCATTATTGCGCAGAGTTGCTGTTGCCAAGTTCACCCGGACCCTTGGCACCATGATTACTAGCGGCGTGCCCATTTTGGATGCGTTAAACGTGGTCGCCAGAACAGCCGGCAATAAGGTTATAGAAGTTGCGGTGTTCAGGGTAACTGACGCGATCAGCGAAGGACGAGCCTTGGCAGAGCCGCTGGAAGAAACAGGCGTATTCCCTAGCATGGTCGTCCAAATGATCAATGTCGGCGAATCCACCGGCGCTCTTGATAATATGCTTGAAAAAATTGCTGATTTTTACGATGAAGAGGTCGATCAGGCGGTTGAGAATCTCACCTCGGCAATTGAGCCGCTAATGATGGTATTTCTGGGCGGCATGATCGGCGGCCTGGTTATCGCTATGTATCTGCCAATTTTCTCCATGGCAGGCGCGGTCAGCGGCAACTGATCTCCTGCTTGCAAAATTGCTTTTTGCGCCACTCGGAGTCATCACTGCCGGTTCTCAACTAAAAAATTCTAATTTTTAAAGGTGCCCTCTGCGGCCCTTAAAATTTACAGCTACGATTATCGGTAAGTTCAGTATGGGGCGCGGCCGCATAAATTACTGATTATCAACCAATACGGAGGTTGCAAGACATGACCCTTACCAAAGCAAATCTCGTCCAAAAAGTGTATGAAAATCACGATGTAACCAAATACCAGGCATCCGAACTCGTGGAAACCTTTCTGACCATTGCCAAGACATGCCTTGAGAATGGTGAAGATCTACTAATAAGCGGCTTCGGTAAATTCAATGTTAAACAAAAAAGGTCGCGGAGAGGCAGGAATCCGCAAACCGGCAGAGAATTAATCCTTGATGCCCGCAAGGTTGTAACTTTTAAGCCATCCGGACTTTTGCGTGACAGAATAAACAACTAAAGAACTCTCAACTCATATTTCCCGGCCAGATCATAGTTGACTCGTGTTGTTACGGGAAACAAAAAATTGCAACCTCATAAAACGGGTGATTCCTGACGAATTACCCGTTTTTTTGTCCTGTCATTCATTTAATTATGTTAAAGAGCACTAGTCTTTTTTGGCGCAAATATCCGGGGATTGTGAATGATAAAGAAACTTATTGAACTGGCGCAACTGGTAAATGGTAATGCGGCGGGTGATGAAAAACTTGAGATAACCGGAGTTGCAGACCTGGAATCTGCCGGTGCCGGTGATATAACCTTTCTGACCAATGCCAGGCAAACTGCGGCTCTGACTGCCACAAAGGCCTCCGCTGCCGTAGTGCCTCTGGCGGTGCAGGATGCCCCCCTAGCGATTATCAGAGTGCAGGACCCATACCTGGCAATTGCCCAGATTCATAATTTTTTTGTCTATCAGCCATTTTCTGCGACCGGCGTTCATCCCACG
>JAADIV010000179.1 GCA_013151175.1 Deltaproteobacteria bacterium
GGCCCGCCGCACCCCCATACAGAAGCCTGCCTTTTTAGCGATGCGAACCTCCATTCTTCAGCCTGTATCCTTTCCCGTGTCCCGCCGATGACCGGCATGACTAACCATAATCTTTTGCGCCACGCCGGCTCCCAGAGCGAGACGGCTGTCGTTAACAATAACCACCTGCGGCCCGGCAGGATCACTGCTGATAACCTCAATATCAGCCCCGACAATCAGGCCCATATCGGTTAGTCGTCTTTTTACCTCCCGACCGCCCATGATATCCGTAATTTTCACCCTTTCACCGATTGCCGCCATATAGAGGGGCAGACTTGGCTGCCGCAACAGCAGGCATTTAGAGCAAAGCCCATAGATCTCTGTCTTATGCTGAAGGGGGTGGAAGTTATAGCTATCGGCTATGCCAAGCTGACGATCCTCCAAGATATCATCGCGGAACTCCTGGATCACCCCGCATTTGGTACAGATAAGGTGGTCGTGGTGTTTACCGAGATGCAGGTGCTCATAGAGGGTTTCCTTATTGTCAAAATTCAGCCGCCTGGCAAAACCAAACTGACAAAACATCCCCATGGTTTCCTGGAGAAAGGCCTCATCCAGAAGTTCCGGATGGCGGGCGCTGATAATCTCGGCCAGCTCAAAGATCGTTACATGTTTTTCTACAGAGAGGAAGGCATCCAGTATCAGCAGACGATCGGTAATTCTGGTGGCCTTAAATGCTTGCAGGACAGTTTGAAACTGTTCCCGATCCAGGCGGTGTTCAATCTTGTTCCCCGGAGAAGATGCCATAGGCTTGGCCGATTTTCCTCGAAGAAATGATAAAAATGGTAATTTCACGTCAGTCCTGCCCGCCAAAATCATTGTCAAAACGGACGATATCGTCTTCTCCCAGATACGAGCCGTTTTGCACTTCAATTAATTCCAAGGGGATAACCCCCGGATTTTCTAGACGATGCCGTTCACCACAGGGGATATATGAGGATTGATTCTCGGTGACCAGATACTCCTTATCGCCGCAGGTTACTCTGGCCGTACCTTTAACCACCACCAAATGTTCAGAACGGTGATGATGCATCTGGAGGGATAATTTTGCCTGCGGCAGAACCGTCAGCCGCTTGATCTTAAATTCCGGCTGCTCCTCCAACACGGTATAACTGCCCCAGGGGCGGTAGACAGTGCAATGGAATTTATACTCCTGCCGATCATCCTGCCGCAGGCGGCGCACCACTTTCCTGACATCCTGGGCACGAGCCATTGGCGCCACCAGGACGGCATCATCAGTTTCAACAATTATGGTGTCCTCCAGACCAACCGCAGCCACCAGAGTGTCCTGGGCGTAAACAAAAGAATTTTTCACATCCTCCAGAATGGCATCACCGTGAACAACATTGCCGGCGGTATCCTTAGCAGAGACATCCCAAAGGGCCTTCAATGAGCCTATATCATCCCAACCCATATCGGCGGAAGCGGGCACCACGGTCACCTGATCAGATTTTTCCATCAGGGCGTAATCGATGGAAACGCTAGGGGAGGCCAACATAGCCTCTGCCTGCAGCCTGAAAAAAGAGCCGTCCGCCGCCCCATTATCAACGGCCTGCCGCATTTTGTCACTAATCTTCGGGCAATATTTATCCATCTGGCAAATCAATGTTTCATTGGTGAAGGCAAACATACCAGAGTTCCACAAATAATTACCATCGGCAAGATAGCCTCGCGCCGTGGCCAGATCAGGCTTTTCCACAAAGGACAGAACCCGGTGCTTATCCCCCTGTTTGATATAACCGTAACCCGTTTCCGGGGCTGTTGGTTTAATCCCGAAGGTTACCAGTTTACCGTGACTTGCCATTACAGCGGCATCCCGTACCGCTGCGGCAAATCTGGCGGTATTTTTAATCAGATGATCGGTTGGCAACACTAGCATCAACACCGATTCAGGGTGCAGATTCCGACAATAACAGGCGGCGGCATAGATGGCAGGGGCCGTGTTACGCCCCACGGGTTCCAGGATAATTGGCAGGTCGGCGTGGTTCATTGCCGCAATCTGAGCCTTGGCAATAAAGCGATGTTCCTCGCCAACTACCAGAATGGGCGGCGTGATATTATCTAGCTCCAAAACCCTTGCCAGGGTTCCCTGTAAAAGAGAATGGTCGCCCACCAATTGCAAAAGCTGCTTGGGATGTAACTCCCAGGACAACGGCCAAAGACGCGAGCCAATACCACCAGCCAGAATCACCGGTTGGATTTTCATTATTGTTTGTCCCTCAAGATTTTTGAGTGTGAATTTCGTCTTTAAAATTCAGTACAACAAATACTTCCGACGTGCCGCCATAAACTCCCGAAGCTCCGGCTGCCATGATTCCTCCAGACCGGCAATTTCACAACCGGCCGCCAATTCATCTTTCAGGCCTTTGTCACCCAAAATAAGATCCAGGGGCATTCGTTCATACTCATATTCGTAGGGCGGCTCTTTTAGGCAGAAATCTTCCTTACAGGTCAGCATTACAGCCCGCAAAAGCGCCAACGCCGTGCGGTAGGGGCGAAAAATATGCCAGTCGGTAATATGAAGTTGGAACCCGATGCAAACTTCATTGGCCCATTTATTGGCCACCGGCTCGAAACACACCGGCCGCAAAACACAGCCAGGCAAATTATCAGCGGCCAAGCATTTCAACACCTCGTCATGGCGGATAAACGGCGCCCCGCATAACTCAAAGGGCATCGTTGTCCCCCGTCCTTCAGATATATTGGTACCCTCCCAGATAACCTGGCCAGGATAAACAAGGGCGCTCTGAAAGGTGGGCAGATTAGGGGTGGGATAGACCCAGGGCAGGCCGGTATCGGGGTAAAACTGCCGCCGTTTCCACCCCTCCATGGGTACCACTTCCAACTCCGCCGACACCGGCAGATGGTCGTTGATAAAGAGGGCCAACTCGCCGAAGGTCAGACCGTGCCGCATGGGCAGTGGGAAGAGGCCGACAAATGAGCGGCAATCATCCCGCAGGATATTTCCCTCAACCAGATGGCCGCCAAGGGGGTTGGGCCGATCCAGAACCACGACCTTTTTTTGCAGGCGGGCGGCCTCTTCCAGACAGTAGGCCATGGTTGACATAAAGGTATAAACCCTGGTGCCGGCATCGGGCAAATCGATCAGGAGAACATCAAATCGCTCAAACATGGCCGCATCAGGCCGCCGGCTGCTGCCGTAAAGGCTGAAAACGGGCAGCTCATTGTCCAAATAATGGCCAGACTCCACCATATTATCCTGCTTTTCGGCAAAAAAACCATGCTGAGGCGAAAACAGGCAGGTTAGCTGCCCGCCACAATGGCGGATCAAATCGCGGCTGTGAACAAAATTTTCATCCACCGAGGCTTGGTTGCATAACAACCCCAATCTGCTGCCATTCAGCCACAGCGGCGGTGATTTAATAAAGTTTTTCAGGCCAAGTACAATCATGGATAATATGGGTTAAATAATGGTGCGGAAAGTTATATAGCGATTAACCTCGCTATACAACACCATTACCCGGTAAGGAAGCAAGAAAAAAAGCCGCAAGCAGTCTTTTTTGCTGCCTTATGAACAAAGTTTATGTAATTTCGGGGCAGGAGCCCCCCTCTTTATCGTTGTAAACCAGCAGTTCCTCGCCAGAGATACTTGGTGTCTTGTCAAGGCTCAGCTGACGCAAAGTACTTGTTGTTTTCCGCACCTGCTGCGTTGCAGTCTCAATATCATAGCTCTGCTATGTTCAATCAACTGCGCCTTGCATGCACGAAAAACACCGGCGTGCTATTGCACCATTTCACTCTTGGCAGGACACTAATGAGTCCAATAGGAATAGCGTTGTTGAACTTAATACAAAATATACCGCGAATTCTCTTTAATAATTGAACAATAAAACATATTGTCATCTCTGAATTGATGAATTACTTTAGGTACACCGCCTGTAACTAATTGAGATTACTCAATGTGACAGGCCATCGTTTTTAAGCAAAACAAAAGTATAATATGCTGTTTGTACTAACAAGCAACACAGACTTAAAATACCTAGGGTGCATGCCCGTGCGGATTAGACTCCCATCCCAGGCATCATGGAATAACCATTTTCTCAAAAATCATTCGTTCAAAGTTATCGTAATTTTATCCAACTTCAGGAGGATTAAGATGCAGTCATTTGATGAATTACTCGCAAAGGCCACCGCTATCCACGGCCACATATGCGCCGGGCAGGTTATCGGTGTACGCCTGGCCATGCTTGGCCTGGAGAAAATAGCCATTAAAGACCCACGAGGGGCGGATCGTAAAAAATTATACGTTCTGGTGGAGATAGACCGTTGCGCCACCGATGCCATTCAAACGGTTACCGGCTGCAGTCTGGGTAAACGCTCTCTTAAGTGGCTAGATCACGGAATAATGGCGGCAACTTTTGTAAATCTTGATACGGGGCAGGCCGTCCGGGTTCTGGCCCGAGAAGAATCACGCCAGTCAGCCAAAAAATATTGCCCGGAAATCAAAGAAAAATATCAGCAGCAATTGGCCGCTTATCGACTGATGCCGGAGGAGGAATTGTTTATCGTCCAGGATGTCGTGGTGAATATTCCAGATTGTGATATGCCGGGCAGGCCACTGAAAAGAGTGCAATGTCAGATATGCCATGAATGGGTGCAGGACGCCCGTGACCTGGAAAAAGATGGCCAAATTCTCTGCCGTAACTGCGCCGATGGCGCCTATTTTAAGGTAATTTGACATGAAAAAGAATATCCCCGTAGATCAGGCTGTCGGCATGGTTCTGCCCCACGATATTACCGAAATCAGGCGCGGTGAATTTAAGGGCCGGGCCTTTAGGAAGGGCCATATAATCCGGTCTGAAGATATAGAATATTTAAAACGTCTGGGGAAGGAGCATATCTATGTTTTAACCCTGACCGCTGCCGAGATCCACGAAAATGAAGCTGCCGCTCTGTTGGCACATGCCATAGCCGGAAGTGGAATAACTGCCGGTTCAGAGCCAGTGGAGGGCAAAATCAGCCTTATCGCGGCCTGCGATGGATTATTGAAGATCGATGTTGAGGCTCTATACAAGCTCAATCTCCTGGGCGAGGTAATGTGCGCCACCCTCCATACCAATCAAATCGTCAGAAAGGGAGAACAGGTGGCCGCCACCCGCTTAATCCCCCTTATCACCGATCGTGCCGTGATCGAACAGGCGGTGAATGAGACCCCAACCGCCGGAATCGTCAGTATCCGGGAGATTAAAAAGGTAAAGGCAGGGCTTGTAATTACCGGCAATGAGGTCTTCGATGGCCGGATCAAGGACGCCTTTGAGCCGGTATTAAGGGAAAAGATGACGGAAATCGGTTCACAGGTTGCGATGGTTCGCTTTGCCCCCGATGATGCCGAAATAATAGCGCGGGAAATCAAGACGTGCCTTGCGGCCGGGGCGGGTTTGATCATTACCTCCGGCGGGATGTCTGTTGATCCCGATGATGTAACCCGTCTGGGAATAAAGGCGGCAGGGGCCACAGATATTGTTTACGGCACACCAGTTTTACCTGGCGCCATGTTTCTAACCGGCCGCTTTGGAGATGTGCCGGTTTTGGGAATACCGGCCTGCGGGATGTTTCATAAAATAACCATTCTCGACCTGATTCTGCCAAGGGTTTTGAGCGGTGAAACAATCAGCCGGCAGGATTTTGCCGCCATGGGCCACGGCGGCCTATGCCGAAATTGTAAAATCTGCCGCTATCCGATCTGCGGATTTGGTAAATAGCTCAAGCGAGCCAGTCAACCAGCCTGTCCATCCCCTCCTCCGTGGATACCAAGGGGCTGTAGCCCAGATCATCTTTGGCCGCCGCCATTGAGAACCAGTGGGACTTTGCCAGTTGTTGGGCCAGAAATCTGGTCATCACCGGCTCGCGTTGTATCCCGGCCAACCGGTAAAAGGCCTCAAATACTGCCCCGGCAAGATAGGCCTGTGCGAAGCTTATTTTCTTATTTACCGGCGGAATATGCAGACGGCCAAAGAGAGCATTAATCCAGTTCCATAAGTTGACTGGCTCTCCCTGACTGATAAAGTATGCTCTGCCCGCAGCCGGGCCATGGATCGTAAGATTTTTAGCGGCCAGAATATGGGCCTCTACCACATTATCTATATAGGCGATATCCACCAGATTTGCACCATCACCCACCTGGCGTAACTGCCCCTCTCGGCCTCTGGCCACCAGGCGTGGAATCAGATTACTGTCACCAGGCCCCCAGATAAGATGCGGCCGCAGAGCAACGGTTGCTAAAGAGGTGGAATTAGCCGCCAGAACCAACTGTTCCGCCGCGGCCTTACTGAACGCGTAATGGCAGAGAAACCTGGCCGCGTAGGGAATCGTTCTGCCACCCCCCGCAATACTCCGGCCGTTAAATACCACGCTAGGAGTGGATGTATATATGAGGCGGCTGATCTCATCATCCCGGCAGACCCGGATAATATTTTCCGTACCGGCCAAATTAATGCTGAAATAATCCCTTTTCCGCCCCCATATTCCGGCCTTGGCGGCAACATGGAAAACAGTGTCACAGCCAGCAGCGGCCCGCCGCACTGCCTCTATATCACGTATATCGCCAGGATATTGGCGGATACCGAGCTTATCGACATGCACATAGCGGCTGCGGCCCATAACCACCGGCTCTATGCCAAGATTGAGCAGCCGTTTGCTAATGGCAAAACCCACAAAACCTCCGCCGCCGGTCACCAGTACCTTCTTCATCCGCCTTGCTCCGGATTGTCAGTCTCATGCCGGGCGATTCTTGCGCCGGCATCTGCCACCGCCTTTTTTAAGGCGTTGATA
>JAADIV010000107.1 GCA_013151175.1 Deltaproteobacteria bacterium
GGGGTGAGCTGGTTCAATCTTGTGGGGGCGGTAAAGGATACCATAATGGGCCATACGCGGGGGGGTAGCACCGTTATCATGCAGAACGCCAAAAAGATCCTGGCCAACGACAAACGAACCATCAGCCATAAACTGGAAGAAATTATTTATTCATATATGTTGGTGGCAAAATTTGGCAAGGATAAAAATCTGGATTTTTACCTGAATACGGTGCCTGTGGGGGCCAATATGTACGGTTTTTCAGCGGCGGCCCGTAATTATTTCAAAAAAGATCTAAAAGATCTTAATTACCAACAACTTGTGACCATCGGCTCATTTATTCCAAATCATAAGCGGCAGTTGGCCTTCTATCAAATCTGGCGGGGTAAAAATTTCAATCAACTAACGAAAAGTTATCGGCGGCACGCCCATGCGGCAGTTGCCGAGGTAAATATGGCTTTGGGATATCTGCGGGATACCGGCGAAATAAGTCAGGCACAATACGTGGTATGGCGGCTGTCAAATGAAAAATCGATTCGGCGCATCGGTCTGCGGAAATATAGCTCGCCGCTGTACGGCAAAGAGGAATGGACATCATGGAATGTCATTCGTGAGGTCTGCTCCAAACACTATATGGTTAGAAACAGGGAGATTAGCGGCGAACGTCTGCTGCTTGACGAAAAGGGCGATGTGGTAATCGAAACAGATGTAAACCTGGCCCTTATCAAAAAGATAAAGGCCATTATCGCCGCTTTTCTCCAGAGTAAAAGGTTCAGAAAGATCCTGGTGCGCCGCAATAAAAAAATATGGCAAAAGGATCTGCAACTATACGAAAAAAGGCGCATGGTGCCACCCTATGATAATTTTGCCGGGTTTATGGCTTATCTGTATAAACACATAAATGTAGGGGTGTTACTGATAAATCAGCAGGGCAGGTTTGTTGCCTATGTGGGGGGAAAGAAATTTTTGTCCGGCACTGGCGGTGATGAGCCTGAACCGGAACAGGATGAGCCGCCGCTAAACCGTAAATCTATCATTATTGATCTGATGAACCGTAAGGCCAGAATTACGCCGGCCTCCACCATTAAGCCAATTATTTCATATTACACCATGCTGGTTGACAACAAAACTCTGCAAAGCAAATTCGCGGACAAACCCATTGAATATAAGTATCTGGCACGGGAAGGACGCAAGGTGTGGATGCCAAGGGACTGGTATCCCTATGATGCCAAAGGCCATGGCAATAACCGCTACTTTGGCCGCTATTACAGTCTGTTGGATGCCCAGGTCATTTCCATCAATACTATATTCGCCAGATTGTATACAAAAAGCAATATCAGAAGTGCCGTACTGGCCGGATTTGATAAAATCGGTTTGCAGTATAACCATGAAGATGCCAGGTATTGGCCATTCGGCATTGGCGCCTCGGCCGTGTCGGTGCAAAAATGGCTAGGCATTTACAATGCCTTTCTGGACGGTAAATACCGGGCGCCTTCCTTTGTCAAACGGATCACCATCAATAAAAAAATTATCTATGATGCCAGGCGTGATCTAACCCAACAGCCCATAGCCCTTTTTGACTCCAAAAGAGTGAGGGAGGATGAGATGCAGGCGCTTTTGGCGGTATGTAACCGCGGTTCCGGGGCCAGCATGAAAACAAGATTCAAAAACCACTATAATCTGGTTTCCGGTAAAACCGGCACTGCTCCCAATGGCCGGGCCTCGTTATTTGTCAGTAATTTTAACCCTTACCAAAATCGTCTTAGATATAAAGATAAAAATATGTCCATGATTGTCATTTTTACAACTGACACCGGTGGTTATAAATCAGTAGGAACTTCAACTCAGGGGCCTACTCAGATTGCCGGTAGTATTTATAACTACCTTTTCCGGCAGGATCTTCAACGCATGATAGATCAAAAAATTGAACAGGCGAAGAAGAATAATCCCGGTTTCCGCAAAAATTATCTGAATTGGGCCAGGGTAAATAACTATATGGACAAATTACTGAACGGTAAATGCGGCAACAAGCCAATTTATCCTTATCTGAACGGGATTGATGGTTATGCGGAGGCTCTGGGCCAGATTTTGAATCAGGATAACAAGATATATTCTGGTCGTAATGGCCTTTTTAAACAGCTTAAGAGTTATTATTGTAACCAGAATAAACTGGTCCACTAGGTTCAAGTTAGCGGCCTGGCTAGCACCTCACGGGGTTTGGCGCCATCGGAAGGTCCCACGACCCCCTCTTTTTCCATCATCTCGATCATCCGGGCCGCCCTGTTGTATCCTACCCGTAAACGGCGCTGTACCATGGAGATTGAGGCCTGGCCAGACTCACAGACAAACTCAACAGCCTCATCATATTTTTCATCATATTCGCTTTCGGCGGTATCGTTATTGCCTGCCTCCGGTTCGGCGGCTATTTTCATCACCTCATCGTCATATTTGGCCAAGCCCTGTTTCTTTAAAAATGTGGCGATGCCTTCAATCTCCTGTTCCGTGATATAGGCGGCATGAATCCTCTGCATTGTGGAGGTTCCCGGCGGCACAAAAAGCATATCGCCCTTGCCCAATAAGTGTTCAGCGCCGCTGGCATCAAGAATGGTACGCGAGTCGATTTTTGAAGACACCTTAAAGGACATTCTGGTGGGGAAATTGGCCTTAATCAGCCCAGTAAGCACGTCCACTGATGGTCTTTGGGTGGCCAGAATAAGATGCATCCCGGCGGCTCTGGCCATTTGGGCCAAACGTGCCACCGAGCCTTCCACATCTTTTGAGGCCACCATCATCAGGTCTGCCAATTCGTCGATAATAATGACAATTAACGGCAACTTTTCCTCGGCCAGGGCGTTATAACCGGATATATTCTTGACCCGTTTCTCTTCCATCAGGGCATAACGGCGTTCCATCTCCAATACTGCCCATTGCAGGGCCCGGCTTGCCATTTTTGGATCGACCACCACCGGATGCAGGAGGTGGGGAATATCCTCATAGGCAGATAATTCAATGCGTTTGGGATCCACCATCAGCAGGCGCACCTCCTCCGGAGAGGCCTTAAGCAGGATACTGCAAATAATAGTGTTAATCCCGACACTCTTACCGGCTCCGGTGGCTCCGGCAATAAGGAGATGCGGCATATCGGCCAGATTGGTACATACCGGCTGGCCCACTACATCTTTGCCAAGGCCTATAGTCAGGGGGGCGGTGGACTTTTGAAATGTTTCATGGCCCAAAATCTCCCGGATATATACCGTCTGCCGCTGTGGATTTGGTATTTCTACTCCCAAAGCTGCTTTGCCTGGTATCGAGCCGACAATCCGGACGCTTGGTACCTTCAAACCCATCGCCAGATCATCTTCCAGAGAGACAATTCTGCTTATCTTGACACCGGGAGCGGGGGAGAATTCATAGGTTGTAACCACCGGGCCTGGAGAGATGCCAATAACCTTGCCCTCTACTCCGAAATCTCGCAGTTTGTTCTCCAACTGCTTGCTTACCTCCAGGTAATGTTCCCGGTCAACCTCCACATTGGCATGAAGCGGCGCTTTATTCAGCAGTTGAATAGTGGGCAGCACAAACTTTCCCTTGGCCACTGGCAGGGGTTGAAACTCTTTCTCGGTTTCAATTTGGACAGGTTCGTGTACCGGGGGGGGAGCGGCCGCCGCCCCTGGTTGTTTCCCGGTGGTCAGGCGCAGGTCAATTTTTGCCGTTCGGTCATGTTCTCCGACAGCCCTTTGTTTAGAAGATATTTTATGGAAACAGCGCGCCAAAAAGCCGCTAGAACAGACGGCGAGACGATAGGGGGAAAAACGGATGCCAACCATTAACGAGAGCAGCAAAATGAGCAGGTAAATAAGTACAAAACCGGGTTGCCCCAACAAGGGAGCAATCAGCGCGTATGATTCACGGCCAAAAGTGCCGGCGGCTGGATAGGTGGCAAAATAAGCGCCGCTAGCGCACGCCGCCAACAGGGAGCTGCTAGCCAGGATAATCCCGGTGCTGCCGACAATGATTCCGGGCAGGCGGTCAATGGCGGAGCGCTTTAAAAAAAACTGCCAGGAAAAAAAGAGGAGGAGCGGGACGAACCAGAAGGCGCTTATACCCAGTGTGCCAAGAAGCAGATGAGCAAAAAAATTACCCAAGCGGCCGCCCCAATTATGGGACACAGCCGGAAAAAGTGTGGAAGGCACAGTTGGAGAATAACTAACCAGACTTAATAAAATAAAAAATGCGGTAAACAATCCCAGGACAGCAGCTATTTCCTGTCCCATGCTTGGGATTTCAGACGTGTCTTTTTTTTTCGCCATCGCTTACTGCGTCAAGAATGCCATTGATAAAGGAGGCCGAATCATCCGTGCTGAAACGCTTGGCAACCTCAATTGCCTCATTGATCGCCACCGAAGACGGCACATCTTCAGCAAAAAAAACCTCAAAGACCCCAATTCGCAAGAGATTCCGGTCAATAACAGACATCCGGTTGGGGCGCCAGTTTTTGGCGTATTGGCTGATAATTTTGTCAATGTCGCTGTAGTTATTTTGGATACCGGTAAGCAGGGTGGTGGCGTAGGGTACAGCCTCTTTGACGCTGTGGAAATTATCGCAAAGAAGGGCAAGCTGCGCCATAATTTCGCCGCCGTTCATTTCGGCCTGATAAAGAGACTGCAGGGCCAGTTCTCTGGATTTACGTCTAATACCCACTAAACAGCCGCCAATAAATTAACCATTTCGATGGCCGCCGCAGCGCAGTCAGAACCCTTGTTACCGGCTTTGGCTCCGGCTCTCTCAATTGCCTGCTCGATGGTGTCCGTGGTCAATACCCCAAAAATAACCGGCACCCCGGTGGCAAGACTGACCTGGGCTATACCTTTGGCCACCTCACCGGCGACATAATCAAAATGCGCTGTGGCGCCGCGAATAACTGCTCCCAGACAGATTACGGCGTCATAGCGTTTGCAGGCCGCCATTTTCTGGGCCAGGAGTGGAATTTCATAGGCCCCCGGTACCCTGGCGATCTCAATATCGTCTTTTGAGGCTCCGGAACGCACCAGGGTATCCAATGCCCCCTCTAACAGACGTTCGGCGATAAAGGAATTAAATCTGGCAACGATAACGGCAAATTTTTTACCCCTGGCCTCTAAACTGCCCTCATATATCTTCATAGTTTGCTCCATTGTGCATGAATAAAAAAATTATAGGTCAAGTATATGTCCCATCTTTTCTTTCTTGGTTGTCAGATATTTTATATTTTCAGGTTTAGGCTCCATCTGCAGCGGCAACCGTCTGGTTATGGTGAGGCCGTAGCCGTCAAGGCCAATGATTTTTTTGGGATTATTGGTGAGAATCCGCATCTTTTTGACTCCCAGATCACGGAGAATTTGGGCGCCGATACCGTAATCCCGCAGATCGGCCTTAAATCCGAGTTTCGTATTGGCTTCAACCGTATCCATGCCCTCATCCTGCAGACAATATGCCTTTAACTTGTTTATCAGGCCAATTCCCCGGCCCTCCTGGTGCATATATAAGACCACCCCGCAACCCTCCTGGCCGACAATCTCCATGGCGGTATGCAGTTGACTGCCGCAGTCGCAGCGCAGTGAGCCAAAGACATCACCGGTCATACATTCCGAATGCACCCGTACCAGAATTTCTTTGTCGGCTGTTATATTGCCTTTTACCAGAGCTATATGTTCAAAATCGTCCACATCGTTTGTATAGACGATAGCCCGGAACGTCCCGCCGTATTTAGTCGGTAAATCTGCCTCAGCGGCCCGATGTACCAGTGAATCCATTTTCATTCGATAGGCGATGAGGTCGGCGATGGTGACAATCTTCAGATTAAATTTTTTGGCGAATTTTTTCAGATCCGGCATCCGGGCCATAGTGCCGTCTTCCTTCATAATCTCGCAAATAACCCCGGAAGGCCGCAGGCCGGAAAGCCTGGCCAAATCAACCGACCCCTCGGTTTGGCCGGTACGCACCAAAACCCCTCCTTCTTTGGCCCGCAACGGGAAAACATGACCGGGGCTGACAATGTCGCCCGGTTTAACGTCAAGCCTTGCCGCTACCTGAATCGTCCTGGCACGGTCTGCGGCGGAGATGCCGGTGGTCACGCCTGAACGGGCTTCAATGCTGATGGTAAAGGCGGTTTCAAACGGGGATTCATTCTTCTGAACCATCATGGGGATGCCGAGACGCTCAATCTGCTCCCTGGTCATGGTCATACAGATGAGACCGCGCCCGTGAGTTGCCATAAAATTGACCGCCTCCGGGGTTACCATCTGGGCGGCCATACATAAATCCCCCTCATTTTCACGGTCTTCATCGTCCATTAAAATAACCATTTTGCCGGAACGGATATCTTCAATTGCCTCTTCAATGGTGTTTACTGTCATTTATATCCTGCCTTATAGTGGGGCTGCTGCGGCCTTATTTCAAAAAGCCGTTTGCCGCCAGAAATGTTTTATCCAGCTTGGTGGTGTTGTGTTTAAGTTGCGTGACTGGATCAATTTTTAAAAGTTTTTCCACATATTTGCCAATAATATCAACTTCCAGATTAACCTTACTTCCCGGCCTTATACCACCCAGGGTTGTGACCCCCAGGGTGTGGGGAATGATGGATATTGAAAACTTGCCGCCCTCACAGGAATTAACCGTGAGGCTGATGCCATCGATGGTGATGGAGCCTTTTTCGACGATGTATCTATCCAGATTTATCGGGGTCTGGAAGGAAAAAATTGTAAATTGGCCAATCTTCTTGCTAGAGATTACCTCCGTTACCGCGTCCACATGGCCACTGACCAAATGCCCGCCCAGGCGGTCACTGAGCCGCAAGGCCCTCTCCAGA
>JAADIV010000045.1:0-1197 GCA_013151175.1 Deltaproteobacteria bacterium
GTTACTGAGTGGTGACCTGCGGGTTGGCAAGCCTGTCTGGCAAAGGGTGCAGGACGGTATATATCTGCTGCCGTATATTAATGAGCCGGTTATTTCTATTGGCGATGAGCGGCTTAGCAAATTTGTCCGGCAGCTTGGTATGGATCAATCGTTAGATGTCCCGGCGGGCCAATCTCCTGCTGCGGAACCATTTACCATACGGCCGCTGGCTCAAGTTACCTTATTGGATTTAGCGGCGGCCTTTGGGCGGACGATAAATGGCGGCCGGACATTTATGCCGCATCTTTTGCACGGGGTGTGGCTGGGGCCGGACAAGGGCGAGATAAAGGCGCATTTTGTCCCCACAGGCCGTCGTTTACTCTCCAACAGCGGCTTCATCAACTTTTTGCGGCGTGATTTTAGCGTGGGGCCGGCCAAGCCGCTGGTTTTTGAGTCGTTGGTTACGGTTCAGGAAAAGGTCGCTGCCGATATTGATTTTTCCAAGGCTGATTCGGCCGGGAAGATAAAGGCTGACATACGGGAACCAACAGACGTTAAACGTGTTGAAGCCACCGGGATTGGGGCTTATACAGCCGGATCAGTCCCCCTGGTTTTGGTCATGTCCCTGGATGGAATTCGGGACGGCTTGGCGGTTAAACCGGTATTTCGCCGGGCCATGACCGAAATATTGAGATACTCCTATCGACAAAAGGTGACGTCATACAAGCAGGGCAGGGGCGGCGCTGTCGGGGGGCGTGAGTTGCAGGGGTTTAAGCGTCAATGGCGGAAAATACACCTCAAAACGAGAAATTTGAATTTAACCACTGGACGCACTGATGCGCCCATATTTATGCCTAAATTGCAGGGATTTAGTTTACGTAAATCATTGCAATCCCTGTCTGGATACGGTTTGCGTATTCTGATCTCCGGGGCAGGGCGGGTTGTCAGGCAAATGCCCAAAGCGGGAACGTCCCTGAAAAGCGGCCAGAATTGCCGGCTGAAATTGCGTTATTAAGGCTGGGGAACTTGACTATGGCAAAATTTCTCACGGAGCTTCTTGCCGGTATTCCTTGGCATGGCTGCCAAAAAAATTCTGATCTCAAGGTAAAGGTATCCGGCCTGAGCAGCGATTCACGGGAAATTGGGCCAGGTATGGTTTTTGTGGCCTTGACGGGTCTGAGGGAGGACGGCCATCAATATATCGCTCAGGCCAGGGCC
>JAADIV010000045.1:1301-8113 GCA_013151175.1 Deltaproteobacteria bacterium
GGCCCTGGCGGCAATGGCCGCCGCTTTTTATAACCATCCCGCCCTGGAGATGGTTATGATAGGGATTACCGGCACCAACGGTAAGACCACCACAACCTATTTGTTGGAGGCTGTAATTAAGGAATCTGGCGGTAACCCAGGGGTAATCGGTACGATTAATTACCGTTTTAACGGCCAGGAATTCCCGGCCTCCTTCACAACGCCTGAGCCGGTGTTATTACAGGGATTATTACAGAAAATGGCCGCAGCCGGGGTAACGCATGTGATAATGGAGGCTTCTTCTCATGCTCTGGCACAGAAACGTTTGGCCGGTCTGGAATTTGACATTGCCTTGTTCACTAATTTGACTCGCGATCATTTAGATTTTCATGGTAGTATGGATGCCTATTATCAGGCCAAAAAAGGACTTTTCAGACAATTGAAAGGGAGCGGGTATGCGGTGGTTTTGGTTGAATCGGCCGGGCGGGAGGATAGTTCCTGGGGTGGCCGTTTACTAACTGAACTGCGCCCGATCCGCCAAAACGTCTCCACCAATGGTTCCATTATTTCCTGCGGTTTTGACGCGGCGCTAGATGTCAGCGCCGGGCAGATTAGTTATGGTATATCGGGGACAACGGCAGAGCTAGATGTTATGGGGCAGAGGCTGTCTTTGCGCAGTGGGTTGGCCGGTGAATTTAATCTCAAAAATATTATTGGCGCGGTGGGGGTAGCGGTGGCCCTGCATCTTGATCTTGAGCGCGTGAAAATGGGGCTGTTGAATGGCGGCCAACCGCCGGGACGACTTGAAAGGATTGGCGCTGCGATGGCTGTAGACGGCCAGGAGGGCCGGCCCGAAGTTTTTGTTGATTATGCTCATACCCCTGATGCCCTGGAGAATGTTTTGCGGACGTTAAAGAACCTTGGCAACGCTCGTCTGTTGGTGGTTTTTGGCTGTGGTGGTGATCGTGACAAGGGTAAACGCTATTTGATGGGCAGGCTGGCCGGGCAATTAGCGGATACGATAATTATTACGGCCGATAATTCCCGCTCTGAATCAACGGCGCTTATTATGGCGGAGATTGAGCGCGGGGTGAAATCTGCCGGCCATGGGCGTTATTTTAGCATTGTCAATCGTGCCCAGGCCATTGCTAAAGCGATAGGTCTGGCCGGGGCGGGTGATGTAGTGCTGATTGCCGGTAAGGGCCATGAAGATTATCAGATAAGCCGGGCAGGCCGGGCGGCCTTTAGTGATCGTCTGGAAGCGGAAAAACAATTGGGTGTGGAAAAGCAGCACGGGATGCCAGTGGACTAACTCTTGATAGGGGGCGGCATGGAAATTATGATGCGGGCGGCAGGTGATGGCGGCAAAATATCTGGATCTGGCCGGGTGGTAACGGCTGGATTTGGCTATGGATTTGCGACTCTGGAAAATCCATCATGGAGTTTGCATGATATATTGCTGGCCACCGGCGGCCGTTTGGCAGCGGGAAAGGCGCATGCCGGTTTTCGCTGCATTTCCACCGATAGCCGGACGGTTAAGCCCGGGGATATATTTTTGGCTCTAGCCGGTGAGAATTATGATGGTATGGCCTTTGTTGATGACGCTGTAAAAAATGGTGCCGCCGGAATCATTGTCAATGAGCCGCAGCCAGATCTGTCTCTGCCCGTGGTGGTGGTATCCGATACCCTGGCGGCTCTGGGAGATCTGGCCGCTTATCGTCGTGCCAACCGCCGTGATTTAAAGGTGTTGGCAGTAACCGGCAGTTCAGGGAAGACTACGGTAAAGGATATGGCCGCCGCTATTCTGGCCAAACGCGGCAGGGTCATTAAGACCCGCAAAAATTTCAATAATCTGGTTGGCTTGCCCCTCTCCCTGCTACCAGTCAGTTATTGCCATGATTTCGCGGTGTTGGAAATGGGTATGAATGCCCCCGGAGAGATTGCCCGGCTTACCGAAATAGCCGATCCCGATATCGCCTGTATCAATAACATTCATCCCGCTCATTTGGCGGGTTTGGGTAGTATCAACGGGGTGGCTAGTGCCAAAGGCGAATTATTTGCCCATAGCCGGACATCGACAATATTGGTGGTAAATATTGATGATCCCATGGTGCGGCGGTTGGCCCGTAACAGTAAAAGCAAGATGATTAGCTTTGGCCGTCGCCGGGGTGCTGCGGTCAGGGCCACTCATATCCATAACGACGGGGTTTTGGGTTCCTCTTTTACCCTGCATATTGCCAACGAAAAAATCCGGCTGCGTTTAGGCGCTCTGGGAGAGCATAATATTTTAAACAGCCTGGCGGCGGCGGCCATGGCTTGGGCCGCAGGAGCGGATATCGTCCAGATTGCGGCGAGGCTTACGAAGTTTACCCCGGCAAAAGATCGGCTGCAATTTATGGAGTTGGCTAACGGTTTGCGGTTGGTTAATGATTCCTACAACGCCAATCCCGCCTCCATGCGGGCGGCCATGACTGCGGTGCAAAGGCTCGGGAAAGGAGAACAATGTATCGCGGTGTTGGGGGATATGCTAGAATTAGGCAAATTCAGTACTGAGGCCCATGCCCAAATTGGTGAGGCTGCTGCTAGCCAGGGATTTTCTTATCTCCTGGCGGTTGGTGATTATGCCAAAACTATGGCCGCCGCCGCCAGAAAGGCCGGGATGAAAAAGGATCGGGCTATGGCCTTTACCGTCAAAGAGGATGCCGCCGCCTGTCTCCAGAAATTGTTGGCTGCCGGTCTGCTGACGGCGGGAGATCTGTTATTGCTGAAAGGTTCACGGGGCATGAAGATGGAGAAGATTATCGGGATGTTGTGAGCCCTAAAAAATTAACCACAACGCTGCAAACTCCAGGTAAGCGAGCCTACGAGACTCCGGATTACCATTACTTTTGGAGAAATTACGAAATCCCGGCATTGAGGCACCAAATAAAAAATGTTTTATCAATTTTTGTATCCCCTGCATACGCTGTTTAGCGGCTTTAATGTCTTTCGTTATATAACTTTTCGCTGTGCGGGGGCAGCCATTACCGCCTTTCTGATTATGCTGTTCATGAACCCTGGATTTATCAAATTTCTGCGGAAAAATGGCATCGGCCAGGTAATCCGTACCGATGGCCCGGAGAGCCATTTGACCAAGGAGGGTGTGCCCACCATGGGCGGTGTGCTAGTTATTTTTGCCATAATTATGACAACGCTGTTGTGGGTTAATCTGTTGAACCGGCATATCTGGATTATTTTATTTATTACGCTTTGGTTTGCGGTCATTGGTGGTTACGATGATTGGCGCAAGATAAAAAAGCGGAACAGCAAAGGTCTCAGCCCTAGGGGCAAGATGGTTCTGCAAATTATCGGCGCCCTCATCACCGGCTTTTTTATCTACCGTGATCCGGCGGTGAATGAGGCGTTGGTGCTGCCGTTTTTCAAGAATTTTTCCTTTAATATGGGTTGGGGCTATATCGCCTTTATTGTTCTGGTTATTGTCGGCGCCTCTAACGCCGTCAATCTTACCGATGGTCTTGACGGTCTCGTTACCGGTCCCACCGTAATAACCGCTGTCGTCTATCTTATCTTCTCCTATTTGGCTGGTCATGTCCTGTTAGCGAAATATCTGCACATCACCTATGTGGCCGGGGCCGGTGAGGTGGCGGTGTTCTGCGGCGCTATGGTGGGGGCCTGCCTCGGCTTTTTGTGGTTTAATGCCTATCCGGCCCAGATCTTTATGGGGGATACCGGTTCACTATCCTTGGGCGCGGCTTTGGGCGGGGTAGCGGTAATCACCAAACAGGAGATTCTTCTGGTATTGGTGGGCGGTATATTTGTGCTAGAGGCCCTGTCGGTTATTCTCCAGGTAGGTTATTTTAAGATCAGCGGCGGCAAACGGATATTTTTGATGGCGCCCTTTCATCATCATTTTGAAAAGAAGGGTTGGGAAGAGCCTAAGGTGGTGGTTAGGTTTTGGATTGTTTCAATAATTCTGGGTCTGTTGGCTTTGGCCACCCTGAAACTCAGGTAAGGCCACAGCCCTTACAATTGGAGGATGCGGCAACTTACATTGCCTCCGGAGTCTCGCGCAGGCTCGCTTACCTGGTTTACTATCTCAGGCGGGTGATTGATGCTTAAAATATCAACAGACACCAAAGTTGCGGTTGTGGGGCTTGGTAAATCCGGGCGTTCAGCCATCCGCTTTTGCCGGGGACTGGGGGCCGCAGTCGTTCTGTCCGAGAGTGGCAGGGTTGATACTGAAACTGCCGCCTGGCTGCATGGACTTGGCGTGCTGCGTTATGAGGATGGAGGCCATAGCCTGGATTTTTTGCGTTGCGCTGATCTTGTCCTGGTCAGCCCTGGTGTGCCTCATTATCTGCCGGTATTGCAGAAATTGCGGCAAAGCGGGGTCACGGTGGCCGGTGAATTGGCCCTGGCCCCCGCCCATTTACGGACTCCGGTGATTGCTGTTACCGGCACTAATGGCAAGACCACAGTTACTACCTTGATTGGCGATCTGCTGCGAGCGGCAGGGCAAAAGGTATTTGTCGGCGGCAATATCGGCACGCCGCTCACTGATTACCTGGCCGGGCCTCAGGATTCTCAATGGTTGGTACTGGAGGTGAGCAGCTTTCAATTGGATCTGGCCGGAGAATTTACCCCCCAAATCGGGGTGCTATTGAATATTTCACCGGATCATCTGGATCGTTACAGGGACTTGGGAGACTATGTCCGAACCAAGATGCGTCTCTTTACTGGTCAGGGGGCAGGGGATACGGCGATTATAAACTATGATGATGAAAGGCAGCAGACGTTTGCGGCGGGGGAATTAAACTGTCAGGCTCGGAAGCTCTATTTTGGCCATAATTTACCCCGCCTGGCTGGGGCGGATATCGTGGGTCGGCAGGTTCATTGTGGCTCTGCCAGCTTTGCTTTGTCCGGTTCGTTGGCTCGGTCACCGAATTTAGAAAACGCGGCGGCGGCGATTCTGGCGGCCCGGACGGCGGGTTGTTTACCGGCGGCCATTAAGCAGGGTCTGGCTGATTTCCAGGCCCTGCCGCATCGCATGACTCTGGTGGCGGAAATCGCCGGGGTTAGCTATATAGATGATTCCAAGGCCACCAATATCGGGGCGGTGGCGGCGGCTCTGGCCGCTATTGACGGCCCGGTGATTCTCATTGGCGGCGGCCGTGATAAGGGTGGTGATTATGGCCTGTTGGCCGAATCGGTCAGGGGCAAGGTGAAAACCATGCTGCTCATTGGCGAGGCTGCCGACCGCATGGCCCAGGCCTTTGCAAGTTTAACCAATGTTGAGATGGCAGCCTCACTTGCCGGGGCGGTGAGCAGGGCGGCGGCAATCAGCCGGCGGGGGGATAGTGTTTTACTCTCTCCGGCCTGCGCCAGTTTTGATATGTTTACGGGCTATGTTCAGCGGGGTGAGGCCTTTCAGCGCTATGTCGCGGCTCTTGGGTAAGTGAGCCTGCGAGACTCCGGGAGCACCCTTATGGGAGTGTGGTTTGTTAATCTCTAACGATCTTGGCGGTGTTGAAGCGGGATGAAAAAACAGTCTCCCAGAGTTATTATTACCGGCGGCGGCACCGGCGGCCATATCTTTCCGGGAATTGCTGTGGCGCAAGAGATTAAACGGCGGTATGCCGGGGCGCGGTTACTCTTTGCCGGGACTGGCAGACTGGTTGACCGGCAGGCCATGCGGCAATATGGTTTTGAGACGCAGGTCATGCATGGCAGCGCCCTGAAAGGTGGCAGCCTGGGGCAAAAGTTCAAAACATTGGTCAAACTGCCGCGAAATCTGTTTGAGGCCGGAAAATTAATCTGGGCGTTTAAGCCGGATCTGGTTTTTGGAGTGGGAGGTTATGTGACTGGCCCGGTTATTATGGCGGCCCGCCTCCTGGGGGTTGCCACAGCCATCCATGAGCAAAACTCGGTGCCTGGTTTAGCTAACAGGATATTGGGGCGGATTGCCGGCCGTATTTTTTTATCCATACCGGCTAGTGAAAAATATTTTAATCCGGCCAAATGTCTATGCAGCGGTAATCCTGTCCGCCGTGATATTTTGGCGGTGGGGCGGGTGGCTGCCGAAAGACCTGTTTTACTGGTATTGGGCGGCAGCCAGGGGGCGCACGCGGTTAACCGTCTGCTACCGGCGGCTGCCGCTTTGGCGAAAGACCGGCTGCCTGTTGGGTTTAAGGTGATTCATCAGAGCGGCGTGACAGATGAGGCGGCGGTGCGGCAGGCCTACGCGGATCATAAAATTAATGCCGAAGTGGCGGCGTTCTTCTCTGATATGGCTGCGGTATATCAGCGGGCGGCCTTGGTTGTCGGCAGGGCCGGGGCCACAACTTTGGCGGAACTGACAGTCTTGGGGCAGGCCTCAATTTTGATTCCCTTTCCCTCTGCCGCCGATGATCATCAGCGCAAGAATGCTGATTATCTGGTCAAAGAGGGGGCCGCCCGGATGTTGGCCGAGAATGAGTTGACTCCTGAAATACTGGCTGCGGAAATTGTATCCATTATGACTAACCGGGATTTAAGGCGGCAGATGGCTGAAAACGCCGCCGGGCTTGCCAGACCGCAGGCCGCCCGTGTCATTGTCGATGAATGCCTTGGAGATTGTATTGTATAATAAAAACAAACATATACACTTTGTAGGTATTGGCGGCATCGGTATGAGCGGCATCGCCGAGTTGCTGCTTAATCTAGGTTATGAAGTCAGCGGTTCTGATCTCAGGGAGAGTGATATTACCCGGCGGCTAAGCGCCCTGGGCGGGAATATTCATGTGGGGCATCGGGCGGCCTGGATTACCGGTGCCGAGGTGGTGGTAACTTCAACG
>JAADIV010000189.1 GCA_013151175.1 Deltaproteobacteria bacterium
CAGCAGGTGTCCATATGGGCAAGCTCATGAACAAGCTTTCCAAACATCCCATCAGTCCGCTGATCGGTGCTGCGGGGTCTCTGTGGACCCTATGGCCGCGCGTGTGGCCAACATTGGGTTGGAGGCTAATCAGCATAATTATGCTCATGCATGCCATGGGTCCCAATGTTGCAGGTGTCATCGGTTCCGCCGTCGCCGCCGGCGTCATGATTAGTTTGGTGGGGGGGTAGTTTCTGAATTCCGAATATTGTTTTCTACCGTTGCAGGATATCATTATTAATGCTTAATATGCATTATACTCATGTGAATGAGGGACTTTTCGGCCTTAAATACATGTATATTATTGAAAAATCAAAAATATATAGGGAGAAGAAAATGTTCTTGAGTGAAATGTGTAAGAAATTACTGTGTGGCGTATCTGTTATGGCTATGACTATCGGTGGATCGTCGCTGGTGCAGGCTCAAACGGTTGATGAGGGGAAGGCTGAGCCCGGCCCTGCTAGACAGGGTACCGATGAGGCATTTGGATTTGATGAAATTGTTGTTACGGCGCGTCGTTCCAATGAGCTTTTACAGGATGTTCCGGCATCGGTGTCCGTACTTACCTCTAGAACCATTGAAGAGGCAGGAATCCGGACAGGCGCTGATGCGGTACAGCTTACGCCGGGGGTTACACTGATCGCAGGCTCAGATAATTTTGGTGATGTGCAGGTTAATATCCGGGGTCTTAATGGTCCCCGTGATGCTGAAAATAATGTAGCGCTTGTGGTTGATGGCGTCTTGAAGTCAAGCAAAGCGGCTCTGGTTCAGAATCAGGGTGTGTTGCAACAGGTGGAAGTTCTGAAGGGGCCGCAGGGTGCCATTTACGGTCGTAACGCCTCTGCCGGTGTTTTTGTCATGACGACCAAAAAGCCCGGGGACGAAGTTGAGGCGGAGGTAACCTTTAAGGCGGGAAATAACAACAGTTATAATGCCTATGGTGTGTTAAGTGCGCCGATTAATGAGGAACTTGGGGTTTCGATTTCGGCTGACTGGTCTTCCAGTGATGGTTTTTTCCGCAATTCGTTTTTACCATCTGCTGAAAATGCTGCATTTTATCCCAATAATAGCAACGAGGCTGCTTCGGTCGATAATAACAAGCAGTGGAATATATATGGCCGGGCGGTCTGGACGCCGTCCGATGTGACAGAGTTTGATCTTAAATTCCGTTATGGTGAGTTGGATGGTGCAGCCATTAATTTCAACGCTGTTTTTCAACTGCCCGATTTTGCGGAGGCGACAGATAATCCGCTGTTCAATGAAGATGTCAACGATCATGAGGATGTTTTTGCGTCAAACATAGATAATCGGAACTTTCAATCGAATGTGGAGGTTTCCCTGCGTGGATCCCATGATTTTGATTTTGCCACCCTTAGCAGTTATGTCTCCTTTAATAATTTCAAAAATACCCTGAACGCTGATGGTACCAGCGGTGTTTTTGGTTTCTTTGCAGCGGAACCGACATGTGTGGCGACGCTCGCAGCGCTGGATGGTTTTCCAGTTCAGCAGCCATTTGGAATTGGCGGCGGCGCATTTTTGCCGCCCTATTCACCGACCACATGTGACGGCACCTTGAATGAGACCCATGACCAAAAGGATATCAGTGCGGAATTGCGTCTGGCCAGTCCGGATGGATCAGAAATTCAATGGCAGGCCGGGGTTTATTACTTACATATGATCAGACGTGATTGTGTTGGTTTGCAGCTTGATACCGGGAATGGATTTGACCCCAAATGTTTTTCTGCCAATCCCTTGACCCGTACGGAACAATTGATTGATGATCAGATTACAACCGACGTTTATGCCGCTTTCGCATCTGTTGACTATGATTTTGATGATAATTGGACGGCTGGGATTGCGCTTCGGTATGATATTGAAAAGCGAAAAACGGTAAGCCTGGTTCCGACTGATGCACGTACTCTTTATGTCGGCAATGCCATTTCCGGCTTTGCAAATGGCACGCCGGATACGCCAGCCAACTATTTTCTGAATGCCGGGCTTGATCCTTTCTTTAATCCGAGTGGCCGCCTGGACCCAAGGGGCGAGACATTCAAGAAATTACAGCCAAAAGTCACTATAAGCTACAGGGCATCACCGGATTTGACTATCTTTGCCAATTGGGGAATCGGTTTCAGGGCTGGTGGTTTTAATGGCGGGGGCAGCAAGGCGATTATTGAAGGATTTTTTAATGGTATTGGTGCTAACCTGACCGTGGATGAGGCTTTTCGGTCAGAAACAACCAGTGCGTTTGAAGTCGGGTTTAAGGGTAAGGCTTTTGATAGCCGGGTAAGTTTTGAAGTGGCCGGATATTATACGTCAATTACTGACATGCAATATTTTGAGCTTTTTGTGGGTCCGTTTGGATTGCTTCGTGAGGTTGAAAATATTGACAGCGTTAAAATTTATGGATTTGAAGCGAACACGACGCTTCGGGTGACATCAGGCTGGAATGTTTTCGCCGGATTTAATCTGACCGAAAGTGAAATAAAGGATTTTGCTGTCCGTCCGAATACGGCTGGTAATACGTCGCCGACAACGCCGGATTATACTTTGAATTTTGGGTCTAATTTCTTTGTGCCGGTAAGTGATGATATTGACTTTACCGCAAGGGCGGATGTGCGTGTGACAGGGCCAACATATTTCAGTACGGTCCAGGATAATACGGTTCCCAATATTTTTACAGGTTTGGTGGGAGAAGGTAACTTCAGGAATACTCAGAGGGATACTTTTACCATGGTAAATGCGCGGGCAGGTTTTGAATTTGATGTCTTTTCCATACATGCCTATGCCAATAATCTGTTTAATGTGAAAAACCTTCGTGAGGTCATCGTTGCCCCTGAATTTGGTGGTGCTTTTAATTCACCCGGAAGCTCCCGGTCTTATGGGGTGGAGCTTAAGGCCAAATTTTAAATATTACCGACCGTTAGTTCATAAAAGATGCACTTCTTTACCATAAGGAGGTGCATTTTTTATGACATTTACAGGAGTTTCCATAATGAAAAGTCATGATAAAGGCGCAAAAAAAGGCAATGTTGGTATCATTGGGGTTGGGTTGTTGGGGGCGGTTTTTATAGCTCGATTAAAAGCGGCTGGATTTGACGTTTTAGCATTTGATATCTGTTCAGAGCGCAGGGATCAGGCCCAGTCGCAGGGGGCAAAGGCGGCTCAGTCAATGGCTGAACTGGCTCTGGCCTGTTCCTCAATTCTAGTGACTGTATATTCAACCGGGCAGGTGAGGTCGGTTATCAAAACCATTGCGGATGTTCCTAATAAGGAGCGTGCGAAATTCTTGACTATTCTGTGTTCGACAACACTGGACCCGGACAGCGTGAATGGTGTGTATCAGCAGGCATCTGAAGCAGGAATTGAGTTTGTGGAGTTTCCGGTTTCAGGCACTAGCAGTCAGGTGGCAAAGGGTGAAGGGTTTGGATTGTTGGGTTGTAATCCTGAATTATTTGTGACGCAATATCATATTATCAATAGTTTGACACCTCGTTCAATAAATTTTTGTAAAATAGGGGCGGCGTCTCGCGCCAAACTGGCGATTAATCTGGTGCTGGAAATAAATCGTTCTGCGTTAGCCGAGGGGTTGATTTTTGCCGAGTTGTTGGGCGTTGAAACTGATGTTTTTATACAGGCACTCAAGGCATCAGCGGCTTATTCCAGTGTTATGAATGTTAAAGCCGATAAGATGTTGCAGCATGATTTTACGCCTGAGGGCCGTTGTTCACAGAGTCTGAAAGACATTCAGATGATGCTGAAGCTAGCAAGAAAACGCAGGCAAACGCTCCCATTGACGTCGACACAGGCGGACCTGTTGATGAATTGTGTGGAAGCACAGGAGGGTGATTTGGACAGTTCAGCAGTTATTTATGCATTGCGCCGGTTGAAGGCCACTTAGTATGTGTATTTCAGAATTAGGTTAATGGCAGGTTGTGGTAATATTCATGCAAAATATGCATGACTGTCTTGTGGAAAGCGACCTTTAATTCCGGACTCCGCCTGAATATGATGGTTAGCATTATAGCTTCACAGAGAATTTATTTTACATAACGAAAAGGACTGATTTAATGCAATTACAAGGCATAACAGCGTTGGTCACTGGTGCAAATCGTGGCCTGGGTTACCATCTGGTCAGGGCGTTGCTGGCTGCGGGAGCCAGTAAAATCTATGCCGCAGCGCGTAATCCGGAGCAACTTAATGATACGGTTGCTCTTGATCCCGAACGGGTGCTTCCCGTACGTCTTGATTTGACGGATAAGGCACAGATAGCGGCATTGGCTCAAAAAGCAGAAGACATTCAGCTTCTTGTTAACAATGCGGGCGTGCTTGATTTCGGGGGAGCTCTTGAGACTACTGATGAGGTTATTGACCGGAATATGTCGGTTAATTTTTACGGTACATTTGATATGTCGCGTGCTTTTGCTCCTGTGATAGAGAAAAACGGCGGCGGGTCTGTAGTAAATGTACTGACATTTTTGTCGTTTGTCAGTGCACCCATTTTTTCTGCTTATAACGCATCGAAGGCTGCTTCCTGGTCAATGGCTATGTCTCTTCGCCCTTATCTTGCTCCTAAAAAAGTATCAATTATTAATGCATTTCCAACCACAATTGATACGGAAATGGTATCTGGGTTGGAAAAGGTAAAGGATACGCCAGCAGATGTTGCCGATGATATTATCAAGGATATCATAAATGGAAATGAAGATATTTTCCCGTTGGGGGCCAAGAACACCTTCCAGGCATGGCGGCAGGATCAAAAAGCTGTGGAAGAACAGTTTGCCAAGTTGATGTAACTGAGTAAGCCAAGGTATTTGCCATCACCTGAAATTTAAATATCAAGAATAAGGAAATAACAATGAAGGATGACTTCACAATCCGTACTGATGAGTCAGAAGCCCGCGCGGCAGACCGCCTGGGTATTGCGGATGCCGCATATATTTATGGTTCGGCTGTTGATGTGATAGGCAATAACCGGACATCGGAAAATGGTGAGAAACAGGCACTTGCCGAGGCAACAGTGTTATTTGCCCAGGCTTTAACACCCGATGCGCAACTAAGCCTGTTTCTCGCCGGTCCATCCGGAAAGTCACAGCCGTTGGGTGCCGGTGGCCCCGAAGAAACCGCCAAAGCGGTAAGCGCTTATTTTGAGGCCTATGGTTATGTCGGGACGATGCATCCGGTCAGCAATGTCCGTGTTTCCTTTACCGGCCCGGATACGGCTGTTTCAACCTGCCAGATTCCCTGTTATCACTGGTTAGCCGATGACCGCATGTTGCTGGCACCGGTGTCTTATCGTGATGAGATGGTGCGCTTTGATGGGGTTTGGAAGATCGCTAAACGCTCGATTTACGCCATGCGTTTCTGGGTAGCGGAAGGTTATACCCCGGATCCGTTTGATCCCTCTCTTTTACGATAATTACCAAAATATAACAAAATAACATTCTCAGGATTTATAAAGGTACAGAAATGAGATTTTTTCGAGTAGAGGTCCCCGAAGGGATAACTTACGCAGCAGAGCAGGACGGTTATCTATACGCCATTGAAGAAAAGACTGTAATGGAAAGTATGAATGGTACGGGTGGTGACGCCGCGCCATTGGGCCGCCGCCTGGGCCGTGCATCGGATCTCACCCTGTTATCACCGGTTTTGCCCGGCAAGATTATTGCTATCGGACTGAATTACCGGGATCATATCAAGGAAGCAAAGCTGCATGAGCCGTCTTCACCACTGATTTTCGCCAAGTTCCCGTCGAGCGTGACCGGGCCAAATGACCCGATCTGTATTGACAGGACGCTAACAGAACGTGTCGACTGGGAGGTCGAGCTTGGTGTGGTGATAGGCCGGAAGATGCGGAATGTTCCGCTATCGGAAGTATTTGATTATGTCCTTGGATATACGGCTGTCAATGATGTGTCTGCCCGTGATGTGCAGTTTGGTGATGGTCAATGGACGAGAGGAAAGAGCTTCGATACATTTTGTCCTATCGGGCCGGGCATAGTAACACCGGAAGAAATTACCGATCCGCAGTCACTGTCGCTTCGTACTTATCTGAACGGCGAGACGGTTCAGGATTCATCAACATCCGAAATGCTGTTTCCCATTGCTGAACTCCTGTCTTATTGCTCGCGCTGTTTCACCCTTGAGCCGGGTGATATAATCCTGACGGGTACGCCCTGGGGGTGCGGAGAATTTATGACGCCTCGCCGGTCATTAAAACCCGGTGATTTGATTGAAGTGGAAATAGAGGCTATTGGCCGCCTGTCCAATCCGGTCGTTGCGGCGGAGTAAGAAGGAATGGCGAAGGATGCTGATCATGTGGTGAAAGCGGCAATAATCGGCCTCGGCTGGTGGGGTCGGATTATGGTCGATGCTGTGCAGGGCCAGAGCAATAACATGTGTTTCACCCATGGGGCTGTACGTAATAGAGAACCCGTGCGTGAGTTTGCGGAACAACGCAAGCTTATGCTCCATTCATCGCTGGATGAAATTCTGGCATTATCTGAAATTGATGTCGTTGTCCTTGCCACACCGCATTCCGTTCATGTTGAACAGATCATTGCATGTGCCGAGGCCGGGAAGCCGGTATTTAGTGAAAAACCGTTGGCTCTTACCCTGGACGAGGCAAAACGGGCGGTTGATGCCTGTA
>JAADIV010000140.1 GCA_013151175.1 Deltaproteobacteria bacterium
GGCCAGCCTTGGAGGCGGCGTAATTGGCCTGCCCGGCAAACCCCAGGCGGGCCATGGGCGAGGGGATAAAGATAATCCTGCCATATTTTTGTTTCATCATAAGCATAACAGCGTACTTGGCCATATTATAGGCACCGGTGAGATTAACATCCAAAACCCTTTGCCAGTCATCATGTTTCAACATGGCCAAAACCCCGTCCCGGCGGATTCCAGCGTTATTTACCAAAATATCAATGGTATCAAAATCTGCCTCAATTTTCCGATAGAGCCGACTCACCTGTTCATAATCAGCAACATCGCATTGGTGGAGATGCAGCTCGCCCCGCTCCAGACCCGCAGCCTCTTTACGGCAGGCCGTTGCCGCCAACTCATCCCGACCATAGAGACCAACCACTCTGGCGCCGCCCGCTAGCATCTGCATGGCAATGGCCCGGCCAATCCCCCTGGTGGCGCCGGTAATTACAGCGGTTTGATTTTTAAAATCGTTCATCAATTAGACCTTCATAGCCTTCAACAAATATTCTCGCACCAGAGGCACGCCTGGCACTTCGACAAGCTCACTGGGCGGACAATTACCTGAGATGGGCGTCCACATCGTTGGCCACAATGACGCCGTAATTAATGGCCCCCAGCCAGCCAGACATGATAATCCCCACCGAACCAACGTGAAACAGGCCGGGAACCACTTTAAAAATAGACCGTGATACGTCTAGCCCCTCAAACTTTGTGCCAAAAGAACTCCCCTTGCTGTGCAGGGTATAGCGCTGAAAGGTCTTGGGAGTAGCCGCCTCCAACCAGTCACATTTCTCCCGCACCCCCGGCAGATATTTCTCCAGGGCGGTAAGCGTGCGCTGGATCATCTTGTCCTTGGCCTGTTTATAAGCCAAAGGATCAAGGCCAACCCAATCATCGTAATTGGCATTCATCGAAGCCACAATGGTATAACGCTTGTGATCCGGCCTGGTTTTGGGGTAATAGAGAGAAAATGTCCGACTCCTGGTCTCCATATCCAACATCTCATCGGAGCTGAACTCCGCTGATTCCGAAGTGAAGATCAAATCGCCGATATCGTCGATTTTCTCACCCTCTTTGATCCCCATATAGACCTGACAACTGGAATTATTCACCTTGACAGTATCACATTCTCGCAAAAAATCATCAGGAAAGGCCTCCCGCCCGGCCAGATCATTGACGGTATTTAGGATACCGCCATTTGAAACCACCGCCGGAGCAACAATTGTCCGCCCGGCCGCCAGTACCCCTTGCACCCGGCCCTTGTCAATAATCACCTTATCAACCCTGGCCCCGGTACAAAAGGTGACACCATTTTTTTCAGCCTCAGCCACCATCATACCAATCAATTTATCGGTGCCGCCGGTAAAGGTGAAGACGCCTTTATTCATAAAATTTGAAAAAACGATGCCGTAGGTGATGGCCGGATCATCCAAACTAGAGCCATTGGCGTAGGTAATCGGCTCCATAAGCAGGCGATGAATATCACTGCGGCCGGGAAAGAAGCGTTCAAACAACTCCCTGGTGGTCATGGAACGGTCGTCATAAAAATTCATGCCGGCCACCGTGGTAAAGAAATCCGCAATCACCTGCCGCTCTACCTTGAATTTTTTATGCAGAATAGAACTAAAATCCTGCCGGTCAAAGGTGGTGGTTATGGAGAACTGCGGATTATCAAAACGGATATTTTTTAACTGGACAATTGAGTCCATAATCTCTCGATTCCAGTACTTCCGGCAGGTCTTCACCATACCATAGGGAAAACCGTGCAGGGAAATATCAAAGATATGGCCCCGGCGTTTAAACCAGGTAGCCAAGCCGCCGATTTGGTGGTGATGTTCCAGAAGCAAGACCTTATGATCGGCCCTGGCCAGCCGATTGGCCGAAGTCAAGCCGCCCAAACCGGAGCCAATGACCACCACATCATACCGATCCCGCACATCTTCTATAGATTTATAAACCATGGTTATTTATTATAACTTCGTCCAACTTTTCCCCAAACCGCAGAAACACCCCACTCATCTTCAGGCCGTCAGAATATGCTGATTTACCATAGTCACCCCGCTGAGCATGGCGCCGACAATACCCAGGTAGCCCTGATCCGTCCCGGCAATAAAGAGATTTTCATAATTGGTGCGGCCGTCCTTGATCTTCAATGGGCTGCCATATACCGCTCCCTCTGCCTTGCCGCTATAATGCGCAATTGTCAATGGAGTGAAGACATCATCATATACAATATTTTCACTGAAATTCCCAATAATTTTACTGATTTCTGTGAGAGACCGGGCGGCGCAGGTCTCCTTGGCCTCCAGGTATCTGCCGCTGCGGCCGCCGCCTTTGGCGCCGCGGTTCAGTTCTAGCCAAAGGGGATAATTCGCCGGATGCGTCACCCTGACTTGGGCTAGCTCCGGCGTCCCGATACCCTGGAAATTGGCGGGGAAGTTGATAACTCCCATACCGACATCAATCAGGGAATCCGGCCGGCAATAATCAAAGTCCTGGTGATTATTATAAAATATACAGGTGCAATCATCTTTGACCGGTAGATCCGCCAGGCCGGAGACAATATAAATGGACTCCATAAAACTCATGCGGCCGGTATAAGCCGCCGCCCTTTGCGGCAGACTGTCCGGAAGCAGTCCCACCGTGGCCGGAGCGCCGATGGTCGAAATAACCTGGGCGCATGAAATCTCTTCCCCAGAGGCCAGACTGACAGTCTGGATGCCATTCCCCCTCGTTTTGAGACTGCTGACCTCAGCCCGCAGACGAATCCTCCCGCCAAGGCCAAGATAATGTTCCAACAGCATATCCAGGAGGTCTTTAATCGTCCCGCCGGGCCGGAAAAATCCCTCTAGCAACAGGGCCTGAAACATAATAACGAATTGCCCCATATCCATATCATGCTCCTGACTATTACCGTAGATCATCAGGGGCCAAAGGAGCATATCAATCAACAGCGGATCAGAGAGAAAGCGGGCGGCAGTCTGCCGGGCTGAGAGCCAGGGCCGCACCTGAAACGGATCATAGGCCCTGATAAATTCAATGAATTCAGTAAATTCGGCGGCGCAATGGGGAAACTGCCGCTGAATATCTTCACGCAGCACGGATAAATCATTGGTAAAGCGTAGATATGTCTGCGGGAAAATGACCTCCGAACCTATCTGCTCGTGGGTTGTAAAATTCCTTCTGGAGAGTTTAAGCTGCCTGAAGAGGCGGTTGAGGGGGAGAGACCTGGCCCCGGCAGAGGCATAGTTTGTCATGGCGTGCAAACCTGTCTCAAACAGCAGACCATGCCGGTAATAATACGAATTCAGACCACCGGGTCTAAGGTGTTTTTCCAGAATCAGAGTCGGCCGCCCAAAACGGGCGTGGCGGATACCAGCGGCAAGACCAGAAAGGCCGCCGCCCAAAATAACTAGGGGGGCAGACACGACTCTAGAGGTCTTTTAGCTTGGGCTCCAGATAATTAACACAGGAGTTAAGAGAGGCCAATTCAGGATAATCTTCTTCAGGAACTTGCAGTTTATACCTTTTACGCAACTCCATAACGATATCCAAAAAGTCCATGGAATCAAGGTCAAGCTGATCACGCAGGGGTTCGTCCGCATCCAGATTCACGGTTTCCGCATCCTCATCTATATCCTGGACAATTTCAATTATTACATCTTTAATCGCGTCACGAGTCATTCAGGTTCCTCTTTAAAACCGTTTTAAGCGGTATATTTTTTAACGATTATTACCGAATTAACCCCAACCATACCAAAGGAGGTATTCATAATAGCCTCTACCCGGTCAACGGGCCGGGCCTCATTTAGTACCAGATTGGGGAGATCACATTCTGTATCAAGTTTATCAACATTGATCGAGGGATGCACCACCCCATCATTAAAGGCTGACAGATTACCGGCCAATTCCAAAACACCAGCAGCGCCCATGGCGTGCCCAATCATGCCCTTGGTATTATTAAACCAGGTGGCGGGGCAATCCCGAAAAATACCGGCCAAGGCGCGGCATTCCTCAATATCACCCTGCCTGGTGCCGGTGGCATGAGTGTTAACAATATGAATATCCTGGGGCGCCAAGGCAGCACGTTCCAGAGCCAGTTGCACGCACTCCGCCTGCCTGGGGCCATAGGGCATAACGAAATCCCTGGCATCAGAGTTCATCGCGTAACCGGCGATCTCCCCATAAATCTTAGCCTTGCGAGCCAAAGCCCTGTCCAGGGTCTCCAGACAATAGAGGCAGGCTCCTTCCGAAATTACAATACCAGTCCGATCCATATCAAATGGCCGGCTGGCCTTGCGGGGATCCGGATGATGGGCCAAGGCTCCCTGCGCCTTAAAACTCGCAAAAATACCAAAAGAGCCAACCGATTCAGAGATACCACCGCATAGAGCCATATCCACCTCGCCCAGACGCAGCATTTGCACTCCCTGAATCAGAGCGGCGTTACCGGCGGCACAAGCCGCCCCTATAGCATAATGCGGGCCGGTAAGCGAAAGATTCATGGTGATCTCGCCGGCCGGATTATTTAGTACTGTACGGGGATTATGATGATGCGTCCAGTAATCCACATCATAGCCATACTGACTTATGTTATAGACTTCATTCTCAGTTTCAACCGTGCCATGCTCGGTAAGACCAACGTAGACACCGGTACGACTGCGCTTATACTCCGTAAAATCTATACCCGCATCGTTTACGGCCTCGTTGGCAGCATAAACACCGAGACAGCCGGCTCTGGTACCCCGTTTATTCTCTTTTTTCTTCCGGTATTTGGTCTCCGGGAATTTACAGATCCCGGCCGGAACCACGCCTATATAGCGATGCTCAATTTCACAAATCTCACTCTGGCCATTCAGGAGCTTATGACGAAACTCCGGCAACGACGCGGCATTGGGAGCGGCAAGACCGACTCCGGTAATAACCACCCGCTGATGCGTCATGTCTTCAAACATAAGGAAACGCCCTATTAGCGATTATATTCTTTGTAACTGCTCAGCGTTCGCCGCCTACGCTCATATTGACCGGCTCGAATAACACAAGCACGCTTCGCAGGCCATTACGTTCAGGGGGTTACAGCCAACTTTGGGAATCATGCTGAATTGCTGTATATTTTTCATAGAAACAGCCCCGCAGGCTGCCGGCAAAAACCGGCCGCACCTTTATAAATTCCGCACGAAAACCACTTTATATAATAGAAAATAGTCATTTTGTCGATAGGATTATTATTTTCATTTGAGGAATGGCAAAAAAACTAAAAACTCCTGTAAAATAAAGTAATTATATCTACCGCCAGGCGAACATCATACCGGTAAATACCGCCCAGGCCAAGATAAGCGCCGTAGCCAAAACACACAACATAGCCAGAAATTTATGGCGAATATTCTGCCGCCGCCGTTCATTATAACCTAGCAGATATGCCAATATGGCACCAGCCGCCATGCCGCCGCCATGCCCCCAATTATCAATCCCCGGTATCAAAAAGCCAAAGGCGAAGATACTTATGGCCCAACCGCCCATCTGCCGGTATATGGCACGGCCCTAGGTACCTCCCCGGCTTTTGCCATAATAAAGGATGGCGCCGATCAGAGCGCATATTGCGGCCGAGGCGCCAATAGTAAGGGGAACACCGGCCAGGGTGGAAACAAGAAACCCCAACACCCCGCCCAGGGTATAAATCACTAGCATACGCCAGCCGCCATACTCCTGAATAACCAATGGCCCGATCTGCCAAAGGGCAACCATATTAAAGAGGATATGCATCAGACTGCCGTGCAGATAATTGGCCGCCAGGAGCGACCACCAACGTTGCAGCCGAAAAATCGGCACTGTGCCGGTTGCCCCCAGAATAAGAAGGCTGCGGTTACCGGGCGCCAGAAAATCAAAGGGATTCAAAGAAAGACTGGGGCCATGCCGGGTAAACAGCAGGGAAAAGATAAACATGACGATGTTGACGCATATAATTATGCGGACAAACTGATTCTCGTTGGCAAAAGCGGCAAAGAGCGGATTATTCTTCAGCCAGGAGCCGGGTCTTTTGAGACCGCAGAACGGGCAGTGAGGCGCATCACGGCTGACTAGCCTGCGACAATTGGGACATAGCAGAGAGTTTCGGGTTCGCGGTGAGTTCATAGATCAGATATAAGCCATCATATGGCAGGCAACCTCCTGTAATTTCAAGAAAAAAATGTAAGCGGTTGCAGGGTGCGCCTGATGTGGACGATGGGCAGGGCGCAGTGTACTTGTGCTACATAAGCCCGGCTCATCGTTCGCAGCAGGTGTGCCCTGTGACCGCTTACGATCAGACAACTCCCTGATCCAGCATAGCATCAGCGGTTTTTACAAAGGCGGCGATATTGGCGCCTGCCATATAATTGCCGGACAGACCGTAGGCCGCCGCCGCCTCCAGGCAAGTTTTATGAATCTCAGTCATAATATGGCGCAGCCGGCTGTCCACCTCATCCCTTGGCCATTTAAGCCGCATGGAGTTCTGGGCCATCTCCAGACCGGATACCGCCACCCCGCCGGCATTGGCAGCCTTGCCGGGGGCGTACATAATTTTGTGATCTATGAACAAATCAATGGCCGCCGGCGTGGAATATTAGCGCCCTCGGAGACCAGAGTTACACCATTATCAAGCAAATTTTGGGCGTCTTTGGCATTTATCTCATTTTGGGTAGCACAGGGCAAAGCACAGTCGGCCCTGTGATCCCAGAGGGGATTATAGGTCAAAGCCGGATCTACCGGCGTATAAACGGCGCCCTGATAGTTTGCGGCATACTCTTCTATACGACCACGGCGAATATTTTTTAGTTTTTTTATGCTTTCAAGCTTTGCCTGATCAATACCTTCTTCATC
>JAADIV010000007.1 GCA_013151175.1 Deltaproteobacteria bacterium
AACAGCGGCGGCTTCGATTTCCGCCTTCAGGCCAAGGCGGGCCAGAGTCCCCAGGAGTTGTTCGGAGCCGCCATGGGCCTAATGATGGCGGCCAATAAAGACCCGCGTCTAGCCAGAGTCTTTACCACCTTCACCGCCAATACCCCGCAGATATTTGTCGATATTAACCGCGTCAAAGCCGAGGCCATGGGAGTGCCGATTGCCCGGATATTCTCTACCCTGCAGGCCCAACTTGGCTCTACTTATGTTAACGATTTTAATCTTAAAGGCCGCACCTATCAGGTCAGAGTTCAAGCCAGAGAAGCAGATCGGAACACCATAGCTGCCATCAACAGACTCTACGTCCGCAGTAACTCCGGGGCAATGGTTCCCCTGCCGACTCTGGTGCGCCTGAAAACTATTCTCGGCCCGCAGCTCATCAGCCGCTATAACCAATTCACTAGCGCCCGCTTCAACGGCCAGGGGGCGCCGGGCGTCTCTTCCAATCAGGCCATGACGATTATGGAAAAACTGGCCGAAAAACTGCCGCCCGGTTTTGGCTATGAATGGTCATCCATGTCCTATCAGGAACAAAAGGCCGGCGGCCAGGTAGCAGGGCTGTTCGGCCTAGCTCTGATCTTCGCCTATCTGTTCCTGGTGGGTCAATATGAGAGTTGGAATATCCCGCTAGCCGTTATTGTCTCCATTCCAATAGCCACCATGGGAGCCTTAGCCGGACTCTTCTTTATGCATATGCCGCTCTCCATCTACGCCCAGATCGGTCTGGTGCTGTTGGTGGGGTTGGCGGCCAAAAATGCCATCCTCATTGTTGAGTTTGCCCGCGAACGGCATGAGGACGGCCTGACTACCGCCGAGGCGGCAGTGGATGGGGCCAGGATAAGGTTCCGGCCGGTATTAATGACCGCCTTTACATTTATTCTGGGAGTCCTGCCCATGGTCATCGCCACCGGTGCCGGCGCCGGCAGCAGACGGGCCATCGGTACCACGGTCTTTGCCGGAATGCTGATCTCCACCATATTTGGAATTTTTCTAATTCCGGTACTTTATTATATCTTTCAAACAATACGTGAGTGGGGCGGGTCAAGAGGCAAAAATCGGGAGACGGAAGATAGAGGACAAAAGAATGACTAAAAAAAGACAAAATATCTTGATTGGGGCAGTAATTGCGGCTTTTATTTCCGGCTGCGCCATGCTGGGGCCGAATTATAAGCCGGTGAAGCCCGATGCCCCGGCGGCCTGGCAGACCGCCATGACCGGTAGCTTGCAGCCCGGCCAGGTTGACCGGACAGTGCTTTCCCGTTGGTGGACGGTGTTTAACGACCCTCTTCTAGCAGAGTTGGAAGGTGAAGCGCTGCATGGTAACCTGGATATAAAGACGGCCATGAGCCGGGTACGGGAGGCCAGGGCTCTTATGGGTATCAACCGGGCGGGGTTATTCCCAAGTATAAATACCTCGGCTGCGGCAAGTAAATCCCGTGACAGCTTCAGCTTCACCGGGAGTGGGGAGAGCAACCTTTATAATGTCGGATTTGATGCCGGTTGGGAGTTAGATATTTTTGGCGGCAAAAAAAGGGCATTGGAGGCGGCAAAGGCCGATCTTGCCGCCCGCCGGGAGGCTCTGCATGAGGTTTTGGTCTCCTTAAGCGCCGAAATAGGCATTAATTATGTAGATGTTCGTACCTATCAGGCCCGCCTTAAAACCGCCCGGAATAATCTTGCCGCCCAGAAGCAGGCCCTGGCGTTGAATCAGTCGCGTTACCAGACCGGCTTAATTGACGATCTGGCCCTGCAGCAGTCACGCTACAATATGGAACTTACCCGTTCACATATTCCGCAGCTTAGAACCGCCCTCAGCGCGGCGATGAACCGCCTGGCCATCCTTTTAGGGCAAAAGCCCGGCAGTCTGAACCGGCGGCTGACAAAGATTGCGCCAGTGCCTGCCGCTCCGCCTGAGATCACCGTAGGGGTTCCCGCCGAAGCCCTGCGCAGGCGTCCGGATATTCGCCGAGCCGAGCGTCAGCTAGCGGCTCAAACCGCCCGTATCGGAGTGGCAAAAGCCGATCTATACCCCAAATTTAAACTGGCCGGTTCCATTGGTCTTGAATCACTGCACCTGAAAGACTTGCCAGAGTGGACTAGCCGCCTCTTCAGGATTGGCCCGTCCGTATCGTGGAATATATTTGATGCCGGAGCCATTCGCCAAAATATCGTTGTCCAAAATGCCCGTCAGGAACAGGCCATGCTGCACTATAAGGCCACGGTACTCAACGCCTTAGAGGAGGTGGAAAACACCCTCACCGCCTTTGTGCAGGAAGAAACCCGAAAGCAGGCATTGACCAGGGCAGCCAAGGCGGCCGGCAAGGCGGAACAGACGGCCGCTGACCGTTATCAAGCCGGGCTTACCGACTTTTCCAACGTCCTGAAGGCCCGGCGTTCTCTGTTCTCCTTCAATGATGAACTGGCCCAAAGTACCGGAGCGGTGACCACAGACCTCATCCGGCTTTACAAGGCTCTGGGCGGCGGCTGGAGTTCCGGGGTATTGCCGACAACCACGGGTGGGCGCTCTGTTGATCGCTAACGTCTCAATGAGCTGAACGCAGGATATCAAGAAAACGGGCACCGTAACGCTTGAGTTTGTACTGTCCCACCCCGGTGATAGCTAGCAGTTCACCATCATTTTGAGGCCTCACGGCAGCCATTTCAGCAAGACTGGCATCGCTGAATACCACAAAGGGCGGGACATTATCCTCATCGGCAATCTCCTTGCGTAATGCGCGTAATTGCTGAAAAAAGGCATCATCGTACTCAATATCGTCAGACGGTTTGGCCTTTTTCTTTATGGCAGCGGCTCTGGTTCTGGGTTCCGGCATATTTAGACCTATCTCACCCCGCAGAAGTGGCCCGGCGGCGCTAGTCAGGCTCAGGATTGAATAATTGGCGATGTCCTGGCGGAGATACCCCTGGTTGATCAGATGCCGCAGCAGGGCGCTCCAGAAATCCCGGGATCTGTCGCCGCCAATACCGTAAGTGGAAAGTCGGTCATGCCCAAGCCGCAACAGGCGTTTGCCTTTTGAACCCCGCAGAACATCTATGATATAGCCAACGCCAAAGCGCTGACCCACCCGGTAAACGCAGGAGAGAACCTTGCGGGCCTCCTCGGTAATCTCAATCTGCTTGGGCGGATGCAGGCAGACATCACAATTACCGCAAGACGCCGCCATTTTATCGCCGAAGTAGGAGAGCAAAATCTGCCGGCGGCAAGTCTGGGCTTCACCAAAGGCCACCATACTGTTTAGTTTATGAAGTTCAATACGTTTGCGCTCCAGATTTTGGCCTTTTTCAATGAGTCCCCTGGCTATGGCGATATCGCCATAGCCAAAGAGCAGCAAAGCTTCGGCGCTCAGACCGTCCCGGCCGGCCCGGCCGGTCTCCTGATAATAGCTCTCAATATTTTTGGGCAGATCATAATGAACAACAAAGCGGACATTGGATTTATCTATCCCCATGCCAAAGGCAACGGTGGCCACCACCACCTGAATATCATCGTGTTGGAAGGCATTTTGTACCTGTTGGCGTTTATCGCCGCGCAAACCGGCGTGATAGGCCGCAGCAGCAATACCGGCCTGACGCAGATCATCGGCAACGGCCTCCACCCGCTTGCGGCTTAAGGCATAGACGATACCAGCCTCGCCCCGATGATCTGCCAGAAAATTACGCAACTGTTGGGCGGGTCTGACCTTGTCAACCACGCTGTAGCGGATATTGGGGCGGTCAAAACCGCTGATAAAGGTACGGGTAGTCGTGAGACTAAGCCCCTTGAGGATATCATCTCTGGTTTGAGGCTCCGCAGTGGCGGTGAGGGCGATAATCGGCGGGCCGGGCAGGAGCTCACGCAAGCGGCCAAGTTGGCGGTATTCCGGCCTGAAATCATGGCCCCACTGCGAGATGCAATGGGCCTCATCAATGGCAAAAAGGGCGACATCAAGCCCCCGCAAACGCTCAATAAAAGAGGCGCTCATCAAGCGCTCTGGGGCGACATAGAGGAGGTCAAGGCTGTTGTCGTGCAGCCGGGCCAGGGTTTTACGGGCCTCCGCCGCCTTGAGTGAAGAGTTGTAATAGGCGGCCCGCACCCCGTTGGCACATAAGGCGTCAACCTGATCTTTCATCAGAGAGATAAGGGGGGAAACCACAATCGCCACTCCAACACGGTGCAGCGCCGGAATCTGAAAACACAAGGATTTACCGCCGCCAGTGGGCATCAGGACAAAAAGATCGCGTCCGGCGATCAATTCTTCAACGATCTCCTGTTGGTAAGGCCTAAACTCTTTGTAGCCAAAAACCTTATTCAGTGTATCTTTGGGAGTTTTTTTCATCTCGTATCAGGAATCAAAAGACGGGGAACAAGTCCTTTATCCTCTGAATCTTTCAGGTTTATGATTATCCTTTGCAAATTCGGGGAATATAATCTAAAAGAGGGGCGTGCGCATTGTTTTTAACCCTTTTTTACGCCACTCATTCAGGAGAATTTAATGATAACGCCCATGAATATTTTTGCCGGTATTCCTGAAAATTCAACCGGTGAATTTCTGGAGACCATCTGCACCGGCGGGCAGATGCGTATCGAAAGGATTGTTTCCAGGGGACATAAATCAGAGCCTGACTTCTGGTATGACCAGAAAGACAATGAGTGGGTCATTGTCCTCAAGGGGGCTGCGAAGATAGAGTTTGAGGACGGCCGGAAGATTCATCTGACGGCCGGGGCATATGTCAATATTCTGGCCCACGAGAGGCATCGGGTCGCATGGACTGATGATGAAGGCGAGACAATGTGGCTGACTGTGCATTACCGGGGTTAGTGTCCTGTCAGGACACTAACTGCCAGGTTGTTAATTAAATCTAGCGGAGAACTGCAATATGGACGACAAGAAGTTTGACCCAAAGAAACTACAGAAATTGAATAACCCCCAAAGGTTGAAGGACATTCCGCCGGCCTATATTTGGGATAAGCTAGACATGAAACAGGCAGACATATTTGTTGAAATAGGCGCGGGTACGGCATTTTTCAGTCTTGCCTTTCTGCAGCACGCCAAACCCGAGAAAATCTACGCCTGCGATGTATCGGCAGTAATGCTCAACTGGATGGCAGCAAATATTGTACCCCAATACCCTAATATCATCCCGGTGAAGACCGCAGAAACTTCAGTTCCGCTTGCTGCTGAAACTGCGGATCTGGTGTTTATGATCGCCCTGCATCATGAGTTATGCCACCCGGATCTAACGATTGCAGAATCGTACAGAATATTAAAACCAGGGGGAAAGATATTCATTGTTGACTGGAAAAAAGAAGATATGGCCGAAGGCCCGCCAACACGAATCAGATGTCTAGCGGCACAGGTCAAGGAGCAATTACTGCATCCAGGCTTCAAAGATGTAAAGATATTCAGTGAAATGCCAAAACATTTCTTGGTCGTTGGCACAAAAGGCGGCCGCACCCGATAGGCGTTGGCCCGGCCGCCTGTCTACCGGCGTGGCAGGTCTCAGCCCTCAAGTTTTTTCAGGAGCCAGGCCATATTTTTGCCAAGATCGCGCATGGTCTGGATACCTTCCGTATCGTCCTGCACCTCGCCCTTTTCCCGCCCCTTGCCAATATTCCAGTAAGATGACCCGACAACAATCATCTCCCCGATAAGAAAGAAACTGTTCAGGGTACTGAACACATGATAGGCACCGGCCCGCCGGACAGCCACTACTCCGGCGCCAAGCTTTCTTTTCAGCATATTGCCGTTGGCCCGGCTTACCATGCCGCAGCGTTCGATCAAGGCCTTCATATTGGCTGAAACATCAGCAAAATAGGTGGGGGATCCCAATATAATTGCATCGGCCGCTAGCATTTTGACCAGAACTTCGTTAACCGCATCATTCTCAACGACGCAACGTTGGTCTTTGTTGGCAAAACATTTATAACAGGCAATGCAGCCCGGCACCTGCTTGCCAGCCAATTCTATAAGCTCTGTTTCAACACCGCTGCCGTGCAATTCGTCCAGAACCATGCTAAGTAATTGTGCGGTATTACCGCCCTGTCTTACGCTTCCACTAATAGCAACAACCTTCATAACCTTCTCCTTTTACTCAAGAAACAATAAATATTAACGTAATACTAAATCAGTATTATACCCCAGAGGTGTACGATAACCGTTCAGGCGAGGTATGGCCAGATAGTTACCGATAAAATTTATAATTGACCTTAGCCGCCAGGCAAGATATTGTACGAGATTATCACTCATTGCGAAATAACGAAATACAAAAAATAACCGGGCAGCCAAGATGGTAAAATCAAAGAGAAAAATACCCGCCAGGATGAGTAAACTGAAGATTGTCTCTATTGTCCTGATCTTATTGGCAGTTGCGCTAATTGGCAAGCTTGTTTACGATCACGAGAGACCGGTTCTGCCGGAATCATGGTCGGTTGCGCAGATAGAAAATCCTGGCACCAACGACTCTAGCGGGATTAAAAATCAGCAGATGCCGGCGCCAGTTGCCGCTGAACCAACGCTAGCGTCCC
>JAADIV010000018.1 GCA_013151175.1 Deltaproteobacteria bacterium
GCCATTACAGTTGCTGGTCTTCATATTGTCAATTTTCATAATTATATAAATTCGGGTTAAAGAATGAGGCGGCTGATTTTTTACTCGTGCCTGGTACAGACGTTTTTAACGTATTAGCGGGCAAACGGCAATAACATTACTTCAGGAAAAATCATTGAGCTGTGTCAGTTTGCCATTGTCCAGTTTGAGGCAGCGATCCATTTTTGCGGCCAATTGATAGTTATGGGTTACCATGACGGTGGATATTTTGAAAATCTCATTCATCTCGGTCAATAAATCAAAAACCCGCCTGCCGGTTCCAGGGTCAAGATTACCCGTTGGCTCATCGGCCAACAGCAGGGCCGGTTTCATTATCAGGGCTCTGGCCAGGGCAATTCGTTGTTGTTCGCCGCCAGACAACTCTCCAACCTTATGATCTACCCGCCCGGCCATGCCCATCTTGCTCAGCAATTCTTCTGCCCTGCCAAGCAGCGCTTTTTTCTTCTTCCCGGCAATCAGGCCCGGCATAATTATATTTTCCAGAGCGGTAAATTCCGGCAGTAAATGATGTGACTGAAAGACAAAGCCGATGGTTTTATTTCTGAAATGGGAGAGGGCCTTGTCGTTTTGCGCGAAGATATCCTTTCCCCGGTAAATTAACCTGCCGGAGCTTGGCCTTTCCAATGTCCCGAGAATGTGCAGTAAAGTGGTCTTGCCGGTGCCGGAGTCCCCTATTATAGCCACCATCTCCTTGGGGGCGATGGCAAAATTAATCGACCGCAACACCGTAATTTCGCTATTTTTATGGAAAGTTTTGCTGATACCGTGGGCCGCAAATAACGGTTCTGTGGCAGCTATTGTTCCGGAGTCTGGTCTATTCATAACGCAGGGCGGTAGCCGGATCGACCCTGGAGGCCTGCCATGATGGATATATGGTGGCTAAAAGGGTAATTATTACCGCACTGGCGGCAACCATTATGACATCACGGGTAACCACCTCCACGGGCAGGGTCGAGATGGGATAGACATCTGGGAGTTTGATAAAGTGATAGCGGGCCAGTATTTTACACACTGTTAAACCGCTAAACAGCCCTAGAAACGTGCCGGTGAGGCCGATAACCAACCCCTCATAAACGAATATTTTCATGATTTGGGCGGCAGAGGCGCCCATGGCTTTTAGTATGGCGATGTCCTTGGTCTTCTCCATTACCACCATAATCAAGGTACTGACTATATTGAAGGCGGCTACCAGCACAACCAGGGCAACAATTATAGAGAGGGCGGTTTTCTCAAGCAACAGGGCGGAAAAGAGGTTTTTATTCATACTCATCCAGTCCTTGGTGATATAGGTAAATCCAAGGCGCCTTTGAATTTCATGGGAAATTTTCTTGGCCTGGTAGATATGCCGCAGGCGAACCTCAATACCATGTACCGCAGTGCCAAGTTCCAGAAAATTCTGGGCTGTTTTTAAAGAGACAAAGGCCATGGCTGAATCGTACTCATACATTCCGGTTTTAAAGACGCCCAAGACCCGGCAGGTTTTAAGCCGTGGGATAAGGCCAATGGGTGTCAATGTCCCGGCGGTTGACATCAGTCTTACCTTATCGCCCTGGTAAACCCTCAACTGTTTGGCCAATTCATTCCCTAAAATTATGCCTGGAACCGCCCGGCGGCCATCTTTTGCGGTCGGTGATTCGGCCAGATCGCTAAGGCGGCAGCCCTTGAGATATTTACCGAGTTTTAAAGTCTGAGCGGCGGAATGGGGGGCAATACCGCGTAAAATAGCCCCGGAACCGCCCTGCTCACTGGTAATCATCGTTTGGGTAAGTATGTACGGGGTGGTAGCGGTGACCCCGGCGATGCCCATTATTTTTTTGGCCAACGCCGGATAATTGTCAATAGGGCCGCCATATTTCTGGACGATAATATGCGAATTTATTCCCAGAATTTTGGCCCGCAATTCATTGGAAAAGCCGGTCATGACGGCCAAAACGATAATCAAAGCTGCCACGCCGATAGCCACGCCAACGATGGAAATAATTGAGATCAGCGAAATAAAGCCCTGCTTGCGCTTGGCCTTTAGATAACGCCGACAGACAAACCATTCAAAACCCACCGTAATTCCTTATTTTGTTTTATACTGCATAGTTTATGGTTTTGCTCCGTACTGCGTTTATTTTGCGGCTTTTTTTTCAGGACGCATATGAGGGAACAAAATTACGTCTCTAATCGAGGGTGAATCCGTAAGCAGCATAACCAGGCGGTCGATACCGATACCCTGTCCGGCGGCTGGCGGCATACCGTATTCCAGGGCCCTGATAAAATCACTGTCCAACTCCGGAAAAATTTCTTCATCATCGCCGCGTTGGGCAATTTGCTTCTCCATGCGCTGCCGCTGATCTACCGGATCGTTTAGCTCACTGAAGGCGTTAGCGATTTCGCGGCCGGTAATGAAGAGCTCGAAGCGGTCGGTGATGGAGGGGTCGTGGGCGTTGCGGCGCGCCAACGGTGATACCTCAGTGGGGTAGGCCGTTATAAAGGTGGGGTCGATGATATTTTCTTCCACCAATAATTCAAATAATTCAGTTCTGGCCTTTCCCGGCCCGGCGGACTCATTAAGTTCAATACCCTTATCCCGGGCCAGTTGGATGATCTTCGCGTCATCATTCACGATCTCCGGCGCTATTTTGGCTATTTCCGTCAGCGATTCCGCCATGGTCAGCCGCCGCCAGGGGGGGGCTAAATCGACCTCCTGGCCCTGATAATTAATCTGCATACTACCGTTTATTTCAGTGGCAATCCAGGAAACCATCTCTTCTGTGAGATTCATCATGTCGTTATAATTGGCGTAGGCCTGATAAAACTCCAACATGGTGAATTCCGGGTTGTGGCGGGTAGAAAGACCCTCATTCCTGAAATTACGATTGATCTCAAAAACCCGTTCAAAACCGCCGACCAGGAGACGCTTCAGGTATAGCTCCGGCGCGATGCGGAGATACAGCGTCATATCCAGAGCGTTATGATGGGTATTAAATGGTTTGGCCGTGGCGCCGCCGGCAATGGGGTGCATCATGGGGGTCTCCACCTCCATAAACCCCCGGTTGTTAAGGAAATCTCTGATCATGCGAATTATTTCAATGCGTTTCTTGAAGGTATCCTTGACATCAGGGTTGACAATTAAATCCACGTAACGCTGCCGGTATCTGGTTTCAATATTGGTGAGACCGTGAAATTTTTCCGGCAGGGGACGGATGGACTTGGTAATCGGTTTAACCAGAGAGGCCTTAACCGATAACTCCCCGGTTTTGGTCGTGAACAGACTGCCCTTAAAACCGGCAATATCACCAATATCCAACTTTTTAAACCAGGCATAATTATCTGGCCCTACCTCATCACGCTTGACATAAATCTGGATGCGGCCAGAGGCGTCCTGCAGGTGCAAAAAAGCGGCCTTGCCAAATTTCCTAAGGGCCATTATGCGGCCGGCAATGGTGTATGTCGGGCCTGGGACCTCATCGCTGCCGGGCTTGGCGGCCATCAGGGTGGAGATTTTATGAGCCGGCACAAAATCATTGGCATAAAGGTCTGCCCCAAGCTCCATAAGATCGGCAGCCTTTTGCTGACGTTGTTTTATAATCTGTGTTTCTTGACTCATTTATATATCCGTTTTGTGATTATCGTATGTATTTATCGCGCAGTATCTTTGATACCCCGCTAGTTAGCTGCAATACCCTGGTCGCGGCATCCAGAGTCAGGGCGCCAGTCCCGCAGCTTGGGGTAATCAGGCTGCGCTTTAATATTGCGGCCTTATCCCAGCTGCCGCCGGTTAAAGGCTCAATCTTTTTCTCCCAACGGGCGGCCAGAGAGCGGCTAGTTTCACTAGCAATTAATTCACTATCTCCGGTGGGGATCAGGCCCCAGGCAATGATTCCTCCACCGTCCAGAAAGGTGTGTACATCTGTCTGGCAGGCTGTTAGCCGGTCAAAAAAATTATAGGCGTCAAAGCTGAGAATATTGAGACCCAACGATAATAAAAAACTCCAATCGGTATTGGCGCAGACATGAATTCCGGCGAGACCACCGGCTCCTTGAATGGCGCCGATGACCTCGGATAGATCAGTGGCAATATCATCTTTACTGATGCTGATGAAGGCTGATGACCCGAGTCCGGACAAGGCTGGTTCATCAATAAAAACAATGACCGGCACCTGAAAATCCTGTAAAAACTTGACCTGCCAGGCGGCCTTCATCGCCAGACATTTTACTGTCATATCCCGGAAGGATTCATCATAATAACCGAGCCGGTGATCGCTGTCCGCCAGGCCGGTAAGCAGGGTGAAAGGCCCGGTTACCTGCCCCTTTACCGCCGTCAGCCCCGATTCAGGCAAACCCTTGGCGCGCATCGCGTAAATGCCGTGCGCCCGGCTGTCACTGACCGCGAAACGGGAGTTTAATGTTTGTGCCAGGTCTTCAGCAACGGCCAGGTATTCTTCATAAAACTTTAGTTGTTCCGCCTCAAAATCGGTTGAGGTCAGATCAAAATAAGTCCGCTCATCGGTTTCCACTATGCCGGGCAGGCCTTCAATAAACTGATTCAGCATTCTCTCCAAAGGATTGGCGGGGAGCTGCGGCCAGAGAGGAATAGCCGGGGTATATTGGGCGATAAGGCTCAAGGCCTGCTCATAATCACTTACCGGCAGGCTGCCGATCAATAGCCCCAGGCCGGCTGGCGTAAACTTATGAATTTGCTTGCTCATATAAACTTCCTGAAATTTTGGCCAGGTAGTTAAGGATAATCAGCGACCCGCCAGGGTAACAAAAAAACTGCCTATTAGCTATCAACTTCGGGGGGCGATGTCAAATCATTTATTTCAGCGTAGGCTTGACGCCAGGGCTAAAGTTGATTATTTTACGCCGGAGGGCAGCTAATGTTGTTGCCCACTTGTATCACGTATGACAAGGGCGAGGGTGGTGAAACTGGTAGACACGCTAGACTTAGGATCTAGTTCCTTCGGGAATGGGGGTTCGACTCCCCCCTCTCGCACCAAAGTTACAATGCCGGTGGTTATTGCCATTTTGGCGGTCATGGGGTGAGTAGTTACTTATTAACAATCTTAACGCCGGTTCCATATTACGGCCCGGCGTATTTTTTGTGAGCGATCAACAAACCACACACTCATGGTTGGCAACACTCCGTAATGTAAGCGTTTCAGGGATACCCTGATGTGCTTGATCAAGTCCCCCAATAATACTCCCTGTATATTGGGGGACTTGATCGCGTGCAGCGGGGTGTCCATGGAGCGCTTACTATTTTTTAACATAATCAACTACAAGGAAAGACATAATGGAAGTAGCCGTTGAAGATATCAGTGATTTGCGAAAAACCCTAAAAATTAATCTGCCAAAAGATATAGTGGCGCCGCAAATAAAGGCTGCTTACCAGAAATTACGGTCTGGAGGCGCATCGCTCAAAGGGTTCAGAAAGGGTAAAATCCCCCAGAATGTGCTGGAAAAAACTTATGGTGAGCGGGTTAAGGCTGAGGTTGGCGATAAAATCATTCAGGATACCTATTTTGACGCCCTGGCTGAAAGTAAGCTGGAAGCGGTTGTCCATCCGGATATCAAAAAAATTGAGTTTGGTGATGACGGTTCATTCTCTTATGAGGCCGAAGTTGAGGTAAGACCGGAGTTTGAACTCGGCCAATATAAGGGCCTTGAAGTGGAGCATGAGAAAATATCGGTCAGTGATAATGAACTTGCTGCGTCTTTGGAGATGACCAGAAAGGAAATGGCGCCATTGAAGGGAGTTGACGGGCGCGGCGCCGCTGCCGGTGATTTGGTAATTATTGATTTTCAGGGCTTTGAAAATGGTGAGCCGGTCAAGCATTTAGCCAAAAAGGAGTATTCCGTCGATCTTGGCAGCGGTCGTGACGGCAAGGAGTTTGAGGATATGGTTCTCGGCTTACAGAGCGGCGAGGAGGCCGACCGTAAAGTAACCTTCCCTGCCGATTTCGCGAATACCGCCGTGGCTAGCAAAACCATTGAGTTTAAAATTAAGGTTAAAGATGTGAAGGAAAGGGTTCTGGCAGATTTAGATGATGAATTTGCCAAAGATGTCGATGAGAAGTTTAATACCCTGGATGATTTAAGAAAGGCTATCAGTGATCAGATCAGGGCCGAGAAAGAAAAGACCATGGAGGGTGATGTCAATGACAAAATTATGCTCAAACTCCTGGACAGCCACGATTTTGAATTACCGGCCCGCCTGGTGGCCTATGAAATAAATGAGCTGGTCAAGGAACTTGAGGGCAATCTTAAACGTCAGGGGATTAGCCTGGATTCTGCGGGTCTGAAGCAGGAAGACTTGGCCGCTCAGTATAAGGTTCCGGCAGAACGGCGGGTCAGGGGCGATTTTATCATCAAAAAAATTGCCGAGCAGGAAGAAATAAAATTGGCTGAGGAGGATATTAATGCCGGTTACGAGAGAATCGCCGAGCAGTATAGTATGACGGTTGCCGATGTAAAAAAA
>JAADIV010000110.1 GCA_013151175.1 Deltaproteobacteria bacterium
TTATGTGCGGTCGGGTTTAAAACCCGCCCCTACAACGGGCCTCAAAATTATATGCGGTCGGGTTTTACCCCCAAAATGGTGTAGGGGCGGGTTTCAAAACCGCCCTCATATCACAATCCCGCCCACAATCCCGCGCTGCGCCCGCAATACAACCGCGCCCGCATAAATATGGTGTATCAATAATGAAATGTGATTTGGAAAAACATAACCGCCGGGTCATCAGATTGCCGGGATATGATTATTCCAACGCCGGCGCTTACTTTGTAACGATCTGCACATGGGACAAGGAATGTTGGTTTGGAAAAATCATCGATGGTGAAATGGTATTGAATAAGGCGGGAATTATGGTTGAAAATGTCTGGAATGATTTGCTCAATCATTATTCACATATGCAACTGGATCAATCAACGATTATGCCCAACCATTTCCACGGGATTATTATGTTGCATGACGATGTCACCCCCGCCCCCGCAGCATCGCCCAAACGTCACGGTTTGCCCGAAATCATACGTGGTTTCAAAACATTTGCCGCCCGGCGCATCAACGAAATGCGCCACACCCAAGGCACCAAATTATGGCAACGCAATTATTACGAGCATATTGTCCGAAACGAAAACGAATTGCACGATATACGCAAATATATTCAGGAAAATCCCCTAAAATGGGAATTGGACCGCCATTACCCCGGCGCATAACATACGGTGGCCGCGCCATATCCCCGTATTATACCCCATTGTCATACCCCCTCACCATGTAGGGGCGGGTTTCAAACCCGCCCTCCCCAACGCCAAATCCGCCCCTAAACCCCGCGCCACGTTGTGTATCTCCCGCCCTTATGCCGTACCCTAACCCCATATCCCCGCCCGTATAAATGCCTACCCAAAAACATATATTTACAAATATATATATTTTCCCTTGACGTAACTTTTTAGTTTATGTAAAAAACTCAGAGGTGGTAATGTCTTAAAAGAGGATAGGTACGGTTATTGACGGCATAATAACTGAATTCGATTTGCCGGGTGTTCCTGTTTAGCTAGGCGCGCCGGGTAAATTAGCACCAAACAAAGGGGTAGTTCGATGAAGGGCAGATTTTATACATATTGTGTGATGGTTCTTGTCTGTTGTGCGCTGATGTCGAGTCAGGTTTATGCCAGTAATGTCAAGACCTTGCAAATTGACAATATTGGCGTTATCGGCAGTACAGTGTTTGGGGCTGACGCTTTTAAGCCGATTTTGGCGAAGTACCGCCACCGCCGCATAACCTTCGCGGAGTTGCGGCATGCCGCCAGTGAGATCGCTTCCCTCTATAGGCAACACGGCTACCTGCTGGTGAAGGCCTATATCCCCAAACAAAAATTTGCTGCCAACACCGCCTTCATTGATGTGGTGGAAGGGAAACTTGGCAAGGTAATTATCAAGGGGAAACACCCGTACTATTCCGACAAATTCATTCGTAACTATTTTGCCCCCCTGCAGGACGGTAAAATTTACAGTCAGGGCAAGCTTGAGCGCGCTCTGCTAACCCTTAACGACTTCCCCAAGCTCAAGGTAGTCGCGATGTTGGAGCCTGGCTCTGTCAGCGGCACCAGTGATCTCGTGGTGGATGCGAATAACTCCAGACCTGTAAGTGTGACCCTTGACTACAATAACTTTGGCAGCCTTTACACCGGCCGCAACCGTTTTAGTGCTACCCTGGATGTCGGCAACCTGTTGCAAGAGGGTTCACGCCTGATTGTGCGGGGAACCACCAGTAACCGCCCCAGTGAACTGGGCTTTGGCAGCATTGACTACAGTCTGCCCGTGGGCAATCTGGGAACCCGTGTGGGAGTTACCCTGCAGAAGGGCACCTACGATGTCGGCGGGGATTTAAGCGTTCTTAACCTGAATGGCGATATTAAGGGCTATGGCATATATGCTAGCCACCCGTTTATCCTCCGCAAGAGATTCTCTTTCAAAGGCCGTATAGGTTTTAATCTGCAGGATACCACGCAGGATATGATGAACAAGTTGAGCAGTGAAGACAAGATAAGAACTGTGGATATTGGCCTGAGTGTGGAATCCTACGACATCAAGGGGCGTTCATTCTTCAGCTTAGGTGTTTCTCGCGGCATGGGCAAGTTTATGGACGGCACGGATAATAATTCATTTTACGCCAGCCGCGCCGGTGCCGGTGATTCATTCACCAAATATACGGCCAGCGTCATGCGGTTGCAGCGTTTTAACGATTCTTTCTACGGTATCTTGCGGGGCAATGGCCAACTTGCCAATAGCAGTCTGGTCTCCTCCGAGATGTTCACCATCGGCGGCGCCAACAGTGTCCGTGGTTATAACTGGGGCGAGCACTCCGGCGATAACGGCTTTAACGGTACCGTTGAGCTGCGTTATTCGCCCCTGGCCGCTCATAAGGATGCCTTGCAACTGCTAGCATTCATGGATTACGGTTGGGTAAAGGTGAAGACTCCGGCGAAGGGGCAGGATGACAGCCAGGATCTGACGGGTACCGGTATCGGTGCCAGGGTCAAACTGCCGCATTCCGTCAGCCTGAGCGCCGATGTCGGTTTACCGCTCAACCCCGCGCACGCCTCAGATGGCAAGAGCCTGCATTATTATTTGAGCAGCACCATTAAATTTTAGAGACCAGTGGTAATTTACCGCCGTTCCGCCACTTAACCAAACTAAAAATAAGGATTTACAATGACAGAAGCAGCAACAAAGAATGCCGATACAACAAGCAAATCAGCCTTTTACACCAAACCGGCAGTCCTGAGTTCAATCGATCACCGGGAGGTAAAAATAGCCGGGGTCGATTCCTTTGACTTCGCCAAGGATCTGAATTCCAGTGTTCTGGTTGGCCACGAGTTTATGGAGTCAGCCAAAACCTATCCGGTGGTCTTTATTGAGCAGGGGGCCGATACGCTGATGCCGGTAGCCATTATGGGCCTTAACAATAATCTTTTTGTCGATGCCGAGGGTAAATGGCAGGAAAATGCCTATGTCCCCGCCTTTATCCGCCGTTATCCCTTTATTGTGGCGGAGGGCCTTAGTGAGGAAGATGGCGCCCTGACTGTCTGTATCGACACGGCATATAGCGGCTACGACAAAGAAGACGGTGAACGCCTTTTTGATGATGACGGCAAGCAGACGGCATTTATGGAAAATGCCATGAAGTTCATTGAGGAATATCAGCAGCAGTATGAACTGACGAAGGTTTTTGTGAAGTTTGTTAAGGATCACGATCTGTTAAAGTCGGTTAATGCCAGTATAACCATGGCCGATGGTCAGAAATTTAATCTGCCCAATCTCCAGATTATTGATGAGGAGAAACTGAAAGATTTGGCCGATGAAGACCTTCTGCTCCTGGCCCGTAAGGGTTTTCTGGCTTGGGTTTACGCCCATTTGTTCTCAATCTCGAACTTTGCCAGGGTGATTAATAAAAAGTAATAGCAGAGATGGGCCTCTTCTCCAGTAAGAAGATCAATGACGAGTATTGGCTGATTCAGCATGCTCATATCAGCCGCATGGCGCATGGCGGCCACCTTGATTTTGCCCTGGAAAGGGCTTTGGCGCTGTACGAGTATAGTCGTGAGAATGGCGGCAGGCGGGATCAGCGAACCCTGAACGCCATGAATAATCTCGGCTATCTCTATACCAAACAGGAGGAGTACGAAAAGGCGGAGTATTATTTATTGGCCGCTTTGGAGGATAGTGAAGATGCTTTCGGTAAATACAGTAAAGAATTTGCCGTCCTCTGTATGAATATTGGTAAGATGTATATGGCGAGAGCCAGTCACATAGCGGCGCGCCTGTAACAGGGCCTGCCACGCGTTAAAACTACAATTGGCCGCGGATCACATTGACGTCTCTGCGGTTAGTAACGTAAGGTCTTAGTTGGTAATTGACATAAACGAATCTGAGGGGAAAAGTTATGACTGCACGTAAGCTGTCACGGATGAGGAAGCAGAGAATTAGCAGGAACGCTGGATTTACCGCTGTATTGACGACTCCGCGTCGTATTGCCCGCCGGGTGTCATCAGGTGTTGTCGTTGGTGCTGTCGGTGCCTTGACTCTGGCATCCCTTGCCATGCCAAATCATGCCTTTGCCCTGCCCCAGGGCGGTCAGGTGGCGGCAGGCAGCGCGGCGATCTCTACTTCCGGCAGCGCTCAGATGAATATTAACCAGCTCTCCGACCGGGCCGTCATCAATTGGCAGGGTTTCAATATTAATGTCAATGAGTTGGTCAAGTTTATTCAGCCCGGCGCTAATTCGGTTATCCTCAACCGGGTAGTCGGCCAGGATCCCTCCAAGATTCTTGGGCAGATGAGCGCCAATGGCCGGGTTTTCCTCACCAACCCCAACGGTATCCTCTTCGGCGCCAGTTCCAAGGTTGATGTTGCCGGCCTCGTGGCCACGACATTCAATATCAACAACGCCGATTTTATGAGCGGTAAAAATGCCTTCTCCCAGGATCAGAGCAAGGCCCTGGCCGCCGTGCGGAATCGCGGCGAGATCAAGGTTGCCGATAACGGCTTTGTCTATCTGGTCGCCCCGGCCGTTGCCAATGAAGGACTTATTGTCGCTAAAGTCGGTTCCGTGGGTTTGGCTTCCGGTAAATCATTCACCCTGGATTTTTATGGTGACGGTGATATAAAATTTGCCATAGAAGGTGCCGTAAAAGATCAGGTCAAGGATCTTGACGGCAAGGCTATCACTTCAGCTGTCAGTAACAGCGGCACAATCAAGGCCGATGGCGGCACTGTCCTCCTCTCAGGATCAGCCGCCAGTGATGTCTTTGCCTCCGTAATCAACCAGAGCGGCATCGTTGAGGCCAAGGGCTTTGGCGGTACAGCGGCTGGTAGTGTTACCCTGGCGGCCAAGGGCGGTGATACGGTTATGAGCGGCAGTCTTGATGTCTCCGGCGGGGCAGGCAATGCCGATGGCGGCACGGCTAAAGTTTTGGCCATGGACGGTACCGCAGATTTCTCCGGGACGATATTGGCCCGTGGCGGTGATGCTGGCGGCAATGGTGGTTCTGTAGAGGTTTCAGGGAAAAAGGTTGCCATAGGAGGTGTCGTAAATACCATGGCGCCAAATGGTAAGACCGGTACCTTTCTGATTGATCCAAATGATATTGAGGTTAATACATCCTTGACCCAAACAGGATGGACTTTGATAACGCCAACTACGATAGAAACAAATTTGGCGACTACCAATTTAACTCTTAGTACCGCTGCGGAGACCGGAACAGCCAGTGCCGGTCAAGATATTGAGGTCAATGCCGCACTTTCCTACAGTGGAGCAAATACCTTGCGTCTGGAGGCTGGCGAGGATATTCGAGTACAGAGCGACATAACAATGGCTAGCGGTGTTTTGGAATTGATTGCTGGTGTAAGGACAGATATCAGTTCCGGTGGCGTATCACAAACGTCTGGTGCCATAGATGTTGCGACACTGACCGCCCAGGCTGATGGCACGATTAGCCTTAATAGTGTTACTGCGCCGACTCTAACGACAACGATAAATACTGGCGCTAATGGACTCATAAGTGTTTCAGGATGGCAAGGCGGCAGCTTGACTGCTGCCACCAATAATAAAAGTATTGCTGTAACTGCATCCTTGGGAAGTATTGCTGTTGTTGATGTTAATGCGGGTACTGCCCAGGCAAGTCTGACCGCAACAAATGGCGCTATCACGGAGTCGGTTAACGATACCGCAACCAAAATTACTGCCGGCAACGTCCTTTTGTCGGCCTCAACCGGCATAGGCACAACAAGTCCGCTAGATGTTGATTCGCCAACGATTACTAGCGCCACAACAGCAACTGGTGGGATTTCCCTGAGCAGTAATCAGGCGGGGAATGTGACATTTTCAACTGTAACTACATCTGGAGCGGGTAATATAACTCTCGCCGCCGCTGTTGGAGCCACTTTGACCAATGTTACCACCGCAAACGGCGCTATAACGGTTACTGCCGCCGGTACCGTCACCGCAACAAATGTTGTCTCTTCAACTGATTTAGATGCCAACGATATCCTTATAAGTACGACTTTGGGTAATATAGAAGTTGATAACATCAACGCTGGCTCGACTGCCGGAGATGTTACTCTTACCGCTAATACTGCTGTTGGCCAGGCAGTAACTGACAGCAACGCCAATAGTCTTATTACTGCTGATGTTGTCACCATAAATGTAGAGGGCGCCATAGGCGGGGCGGCTAACAAAATTAATACTACGGCTGTGACTGTTGCGGCTACTAGCACTAATAGTGGTGACATCTACATCAACGAAACAAACGGCTTAATTATTGGCGCCACATCGACCACCGTCGGGGCTGTTAATATTACGGCCGCCGGTGCGATTACTACATCAGGTGATATAACAGGTGCGGGTGGGGCTGTTTCAATTACAGGAGTGGGTGTTACCAACAGCAATATTATTACTGGCGATACAAACGGCGTAACCAT
>JAADIV010000233.1 GCA_013151175.1 Deltaproteobacteria bacterium
GCGGCAGAAAATTTTGACCGGGTTTTCAGAAGCCACGGCCTGCCCGATGATATTGCCGAGAAGGTCATACCGGCGGTTGGTGAGATCTGGCTGCCCCGCTTACTGACAGATTGCGGCCTGGTCAAAGGCACCGGCGAGGCCCGGCGGCTGATCAAGCAGAATGCCGTATCTCTGAATGGCCAGAAGATTAGTGATGGCGAATATCAGGTGCCAGCCACAGGTGAGGTCTTACTCCAGGTTGGTAAACGGCGCTTTTGCAAGGTTATTTTTGGCTGAATCAGCAGGACAGAATCCAGTCCCTAAAAACCGCCGCAGGCGGCCAATTCGTCATGCTAAAATTTGATCGGCAACATATCTGGCATCCCTACACCTCCCCCACTAATCCTTTACCGGTATATCCGGTGGCAAGTGCCGATGGCGTACGGCTTCGCCTTACCGATGGCCGTGAATTAATTGACGGCATGGCCTCCTGGTGGTGCGCCATTCACGGTTATAACCATCCGCGTTTAAACGCTGCCCTGCAGGAGCAGGCGGCCAAAATGTCCCATGTCATGTTCGGCGGCCTTACCCATGAGCCAGCCGTCAAGTTGGCTCACACCCTGATAGACATCACTCCCACCAACTTACAAAAGGTGTTTTTCTGCGACAGCGGTTCGGTTGCCGTAGAGGTCGCCATGAAGATGGCCCTGCAATACCGGGCGGCGCAAGGCTCTGAGGCCCGCACATTTCTGACCATCCACGGCGGCTATCACGGCGACACCCTGGGCGCCATGTCAGTCTGTGACCCCGTGACCGGTATGCATCAAATATTTGGCAACGCTTTGCCGTCACAATTTTTTGCCCGGCGGCCAACCTGCCGTAATGACGCCGAATGGCGAGACAATGATATTGCCGACTTCCGGCGACAATTAGAGACACATCAGCATGAAATCGCCGCTGTCATTATGGAACCAATTGTCCAGGGAGCCGGAGGAATGCATTTTTACGCCCCGGAATTTTTACGCCAGGTACGCAAATTATGCGATGAATACGGCCTGCTGCTGATCCTGGACGAAATCGCCACGGGCTTTGGCCGCACCGGGACGATGTTTGCCTGTGAACACGCCGATATTGTCCCTGATATTATGTGCCTGGGTAAGGCCATTACCGGCGGTTATATGAGCTTTGCCGCCACCCTCACTACAGAGGCCGTAAGTGAGTTGATTGGCAGTAATGGCGGGATATTTATGCACGGCCCGACCTTTATGGCCAATCCCCTGGCCTGCGCCGTAGCCAGTGCCAGTCTGGAATTATTGCTAGAAATGGATATTCCAAACAACATAGGCCGAATTGCGAAGGGGCTCAAACGCGGGCTAGCGGACTGCCGGGAATTACCGACAGTGTCCGATGTTAGGGTTTTTGGAGCCATTGGAGTGGTGGAAATGCGGGAAGCGGTTGATCTGGCGGTCATTCAGAAAATGTTTGTCGAACGTGGCGTCTGGATTCGGCCCTTTGGCCGCCTGATATATGTCATGCCCCCCTATATTATTTGTGACAATGATCTGAACGTCATCACCTCGCAGATGGTTGAAGTAATTAGCGCTTTATAACTGAGGCAATAATATGCTGCATCAATTTGTTGTTACCCTGGCAGACACCGTTGGCCAGTGGGGTTATCCAGGTATTTTTCTGCTCATGGCCCTGGAGTCCTCTTTTTTCCCTTTCCCCAGCGAGGTGGTAATACCGCCGGCGGCCTATCTCGCCGCTGCCGGTAAAATGAATATCGCCATGGTCATTCTTTGCGGCACCGCAGGCAGTTTGGCGGGGGCTATATTTAACTACTGGTTGGCTCTGAAATTCGGGCGGCCATTTTTTGAAAAATATGGCCGCTATCTCCTGATCAGCCATAAATCACTGCTCAAGGCCGATTTATTTTTTGAGCGGCATGGCCATATCAGTACATTTATCGGCCGCCTGCTGCCCGGTATCCGCCAATATATCTCGCTGCCGGCAGGATTGGCCCGGATGAATGTGGCCGCATTTAGCGTCGCCACCGTCCTGGGGGCCGGAATCTGGGTGACGGTACTGGCGGCCATGGGCTATTGGTTTGGTAAAAACGAGCAGATGGTCTGGCAAAATTTACATAAGATTACCCTGATTACGGTGATAGCCTGTGTCGTTATCGCCATTTTTTATTGGCGAAGATGGCGGAATCGTTCCCCCAGAGAGGTAGCACCATGAATATCAATATTGCAATATTTCAATGGCTTCATGCCGGGGCCGGAAGCAGGCCGCTGCTAGACAATCTGGCCATTTTCTGGGCGAAAGGCGGCCCCTATCTGCTAGCATTACTATTTGTGGTTTTGTGGTTTCTGGTGGGAAAGGACAAAAAAACCGCCCTGTTGGAGGCCACCGAGGCGGCGGGCCTTGGTCTCATTATTAACCAATTAATCGGCCTCTTCTATTTTCACCCCCGCCCCTTTATGGTGGGACTCTGCACGTCGTTATTGCCCCATGCGGCAGAAAACTCCTTCCCCAGTGATCATGCCACGCTGATGTTTAGCGCCGCCCTTTATCTGCTAGTCTTCCGGGGCTGGTTGTCCTGCGGTCTTGTTATTCTCACCGCCGCCGCGCTTACCGCCTGGGGGCGAATCTATGTCGGCGTTCATTTCCCCTTTGACATGGCAGGTTCTTTCCTGGTCTCCCTGGCCGCCGCCTGGATTCTGTCTAAACTCACCGCCCGTCTCACTCCGTTAAATAACGGCATCTCCCGGCTGATCAAGTTTCGACCGTTCCAGAAGATACAGCCATAAATAAGTTACCGCAGAATTATAAATGTATGATGACGTTGGGGAAAGTCCCGTCCCGAGGAGTAGTTCTGAATAGTTACAAAAAAAAGGGGCCGGAATTGCCTTTAACAATTCCGCCCCCAAAAAATCCATGCGGCGGCACGATAACATCATCGTAGCGACCGCCGTTAAAACACTATATTAATTACCCATAACGCCGCTCTCAGACAGCAGGCTGATTAACATCTTATCGGCCACCCGGTAAGGATCAACCTCGTAATCACCGCGTTCAATCTGCTCTTTAAGGGCCTGTACCCGATCCATCCTGACATCAGGGGTACTTTGAATTATCCCTTTCATTTTTTGTACATCCAAAGAACTGGCTGAAATCTCTACCCTATCCGTACCGCTAGCCGCCTGCGTTGCAGACAAACCAGGACCGGAACTAGCCTTAGTCTTCTGGATCTTGTTACTTGTCTTTATTTGGGGAATAAAATCACTTATCTTCATATCGCGCCCCCGCTAAACATCTCCATAACCATCCACTGTTACAAGCAAAGCAACACACCCGGCCAATAACGCCGCAATTTCAATCAATACACCTATTGTACTGACTACCATATCGGCATTCAAAAAACAAACTTTAAAAAAAAAGTAGCGTCAAATATTTTTCGCACATTTATTTTTTGCCTTGTTTCCAATGCCATTTCTTGAGGCACGGACCGGGGCTTGGGATCCGATAGCTTTTCCCGTCTAAAACTGCTCTATTAGCATCACCATCATAAAGAAATAGAAGCCTCCTAAAGGCCTTTCCTTCTAAATTCTAAGTTCAGCGCCAAATATCCGATTTACAACCGGTTCTTGCGAATTAGGGGGCCATGCGAACCTTCGGGATGCACCATTTGGTTCTTTTTAAGATTGGCGGGTTTTGCTCCAGACTTAAACTTCTGTGATGGCGAATCGCCTGATACGGCAAATAGATGTCACCTTTTTCCTTTTCCGTTTTTAGAAGGGCAGGAATTTTTTTAGCAGGCCGCTTAATTTTGAGTCACGATCCTTTAAAAAATCATGCTCTGCGGTAGCCGCCAGTTGCGGGCGGTACTGGAGGATAAGCCGAGCTGCCACCTCGGCGCTGAACCCGGTTATCTGCTGACAATATCGCAGCCGGGCCTGATGATTGTCCTTGTGCGGCTCAATTAAAACCTGGCAGTTCTCATCTTGGAATTTTTTTTGGAATTTTTCCCGTAATTCTGCCGTGGCGGCCCGTATTTTCTTCTTCGGTCGGCCGCCAGGGCCGGAGGTAAGCAACAGGCCTATGGCCATAATTGCGCCGTTTAAAGCGCCGCAGCCACCGCCGGCCCCCATACCGCCGCATAGCCCGGAGCCTAACTTGATCGCCGTTTCATCGCTTAAACCACCGCCCAACCCCTGATTGAAGGTATATAAAATTGACTCGGAACAACACATCCGGCGGGTTTTGTAACAATTCTCTGTCTTCTGCCGCAGGCAGGATACCAACTTGTCAATCTCGTTTTTATCCACCATTTACATCCCTCAAGGTAATGCCAAAATCGTATCAGGCATAGTAGTGTTTGTACCATTTTACGAAGCTCTGTAAACCATCCTCAATGGAGATGCGCGGTTTAAAATCTATATCCCGCACCAGATCATCCACGTTGGCGTAGGTCTCTTTAACGTCTCCGTCCTGCATGGGGAGAAATTGCTTCTCTGCCTTTTTGCCCAGGCAATCCTCCAATACCTCGATATAGCGCATCAGGTCTTCCCGTTGGTTATTACCGATATTGTAAATTTTGTACGGACACCAACTAGAGGCCGGATCTGGGTTCATTTTGTCCCAATTTTTCTGAGGCTGCGGCACATTGGCTATTATCCGCACCAGCCCTTCAATTATATCATCGATATAGGTGAAGTCCCTCTTCATTCTGCCGTTATTAAATATCTTGATTGGCCGGCCGGCCATAATGGCTTTGGTGAATAAAAAATAGGCCATATCGGGCCGGCCCCAGGGGCCGTAAACCGTAAAAAATCGCAGACCGGTGGTATGCAGCCCATAAAGATGAGAATAACAATGAGCCATCAACTCGTTTGCTTTTTTGGTAGCGGCATAGAGAGAGACCGGATGATCGACATTATCATGGGTAGAAAACGGTGTCCGGACGTTGCCGCCATAGACGGAACTGGAAGAGGCAAAAACGAAATGCCCAACCCCCGAATGACGGCAGCCCTCCAGGAGATTGACAAAGCCCACCACATTGGCATCAATATACGAATTGGGGTTTTCGATGGAGTACCTCACCCCGGCCTGAGCCGCCAGATTGACCACCACGTCAAATTTATTTTTGGCAAATAGGTCGGCCATCATGGGTCGATCAGCAATATCGCCGCGTATAAATGAGAAGTCGGCGTTCTCTGGAATCCTCGCCAGGCGGGCCTTTTTTAACTCCGGGTCATAATAATCATTGAGACTATCTATACCCACCACCTGCCAGCCTTCCCGCAACAGCCGTAGACTCAAAAAATTGCCGATAAAACCGGCGGCCCCGGTAATTAGTATTTTGCCCATATCTCCATTGTCATCATTATTATTAGAATGCGGATTGCGGGAAACATCCTTCATCGCCCGCCCCTATTCATGCCCCGATCCTTGAAACCTTGCCCTCGCAACCTGAGACCCGCCCCCTGATTCCTGATAATTATTCCACCGTTACGCTTTTTGCCAGGTTGCGGGGTTGGTCAACATCGCAGCCCCTGGCGTTGGCAATACCATAGGCCAGCAATTGCAGGGGAATAACGTAGAGCAGCGGGTTAAGGTCTTCATGAATCTCCGGTAACCTAATTATATGCCCGGCAATTCGCTCCAAATTATCATCTCCAGTGCTGCCCACCAGAATCAGCCGGCCATTTCTGGCCTTTACCTCTTCAACATTGGAGATAATCTTGCTGTAAATACCATCGGGTGGCGCCAGGGCCAACACCGGCATATCCTTATCAATTAAAGCGATTGGGCCGTGTTTTAGCTCCCCGGCGGCATATCCCTCGGCATGGATATAGGAAATTTCCTTTAATTTCAAAGCCCCCTCCAGGGCGATGGGGAAATTCACTCCCCGGCCAAGATAGAGGAAATCACGGCAATTCATAAAATCTGCCACTATTGGCTCTATCTCCCTTTGCAGGCGCGGTATCAGCTCTTCCATAACACCGGGTAATTCCAGTAAAACATCACCCAGAGAACGGGATTCCTCCAGGGAGATATTCCCACGGGCCTGGGCCAGATATAGGGTGAGGAGAAAAAGGGCCGTCAGTTGACAGGTAAAGGCCTTGGTAGAGGCAACGCCGATCTCCGGCCCGGCATGAGTATATATAGTGCTGTCCGCCTCTCTGGTTACCGTGCTGCCCACCACATTACAAATGGCGATGATCTTGGCCCCGAAGGTTCTGGCAAGCCGCATTCCGGCCAGGGTATCAGCCGTTTCCCCGGATTGGGAAATAGGCACAACGAGGACATCTTTGTCCAAAAGCAACCGCCGGTAACGAAATTCCGAAGCTATATCTACATCAACGGCAATGCCGGCCCACTTTTCCAGCCAATATTTTGCCACCAGGGCCGCGTGCCATGAGGTGCCGCAGGCCACCAGCGATACCCTTTTGATG
>JAADIV010000060.1 GCA_013151175.1 Deltaproteobacteria bacterium
ACGCGGAGTTCAGAATAAAGGGCGCCATGTTGGATGAAATACGCGCTCTTGACTGGGTGCCGCGTTCGGTGCGCAATAAAATAACCAGTTTGGAAAATGCCTATGGAACCATCGAGCAAAAGTTGGGACGACCGGCAACTGATGATGAAATGGCCAAGTTTATGGGTATCACCCTTGCTGCTTTCCAGAAATTGCTGAATGAAACCAAAGCTGTCACTTTTATGAATATTGAGCTGCTAAAGCAGCGCGCGCCGGGGCTTAATAAATCGTCCCGATTAGATGCGCTGTTCGGCTCTAGCAATGACCCATTTACAGCATTAAGCTTTTCCCAGATCAGAGGATTGGTGGCCAAAGCCATTAACAGTCTCCCCAAAAATGAGAAATTGACCATTTCATTATATTATTTTGAGGAACTCACCATGAAAGAGATAGGCCAGGTTCTTGGTTATACAGAGTCCCGTATTTCCCAGATGCACAGCAAAGCAGTTCTCCGTCTACGGGCCAAATTAAAAAATATGTTGACTTAAAAAAGTATCGCAAAAAAAATTATTGCCATTATCTTTGTTTTCTTTATACGATTAGGATATACTGTGTCGGGTGAGTACAGACTCTGCGAGGAAATGCGGGTGAATTCTTGCAATTTTATGGTGTTGAATCGTTCGTGATCGGGGCGGCTCACGCTAGTTAAAGGATATTATAATGGCAGATCCAAGCAAAATGAAAGTTCTGGTGGTCGATGATTTTGCAACCATGCGCAGGATTTTAAAAAACATCCTCACGCAACTGGGCTATAAACATATTGTCGAGGCCGATGATGGCACAACGGCCATGAACATCCTAAAACAGGAAAAAATTGATCTCATTATAAGTGACTGGAATATGCCCAAGATGACCGGCCTTGATCTGCTGAAAAATGTACGGGGTAATCCGGATATGGCAGCTACCCCCTTCATAATGGTTACCGCTGAGGCCCAACAGGACAATATAATTCTGGCCGTCAAAGCCAGGGTCAGCCAATATATTGTTAAACCGTTTACCGCTGACATTCTTGGTGAAAAAATAGATAAGGTTATTAATTAGTTTTCACCCCATACCCCGCCGATTAGATGGCCGACCAAGCAGATAAGACTGCCCCAGGCACAGATTCCCCGGATTCAAATATCGTTTTTGATAATGAGATGGGTGACGATTGGGGAGAAGTATTCGCCGCAGAAGATGATATGTTTTCTCCGGAAGATGATGCTAGCGAATCTTTTTTTCTGGATGAGGACGGGACGGAAGCGGGTTCTCCTTCACTAGCAACGGAGTTGGTTTCACCAGGTGCCGAAGCCGCCGGGATGAGTGCCCCCGGCCAAGCCAGGCCCGTCTCCTTCGCCGCCCGTCTGCTCTCCCTTGGCAAATTATACAAAGACAAATTCCAGTCCTTCTCCCTGCTCATACGCATAGCAGCCGGTGTCGTTGGGGCCGGTATTTTACTCGCCCTGGTTTTAAACATCTACCCCGGCGGCAAAACCCCAAATCCCAAGTTGACCAATCCGCCTCCCCCCACCGCCGGATCTAAATTGGCCGGAGAGCCATCCCCCAACTTAAATAAAGCTGCCGCGTCGCCGCCAGGCGGGCATGAGATGGTTGTCCAGACACCGCCAAAGCCGCTTCCCATCAAGACCTCTCCGGAAAAAATTGATAAAAAATGGCCCCTACCGTCATTTTTTATCGCTGTCACCGGGGAACATGGTAAAAAAACCGCCATCCTGACAGTTGACCTCACCCTGTTTCTTTTACTTCCCAAGGACAAACTACCGCCGGCAAAGCATGAAATTCTAACCCGCGATATTATCTTTCAATTCTTTAACAATCAACCACTCTCTGAAATCCAGCGTTACTCACTGGCCCGTGGCGATATGAAGCGTAAACTCCGGGCCTGGATCGCCAAACAATTACCCAACCTGCCCCTCTCCGCCATCGTCTTCGACCGCTATCAAATATTGTAGTAATTTTCCTCCTTATAAATCTTACGCCCCCACTCATTCTGATCCCCGGATCACCAACAAGAAAAATAAAATCATTCAAATAAGTGCCGAAATATTACATATTTTTGTATAATACCCTACCTTATGACACTATCATTGTTACAATAATTGCTGCGTCAATAATAATGAGTGTAAAATACTTTTGTTATATTAAATGGTTGTGATAATCAGATAAAATATGGCTCAAATATTGCTTTTTGTTTATAAAAAATTTACTTTTGCTCATTAAAACATACCAAAAGGTGAAAAAATGATTAACGCAGGAGATACCGCTTTTGTGCTTGCCGCAGCCGGACTGGTTTTACTTATGACCCCTGGGCTTGCCCTCTTTTACGGCGGCATGGTTAGGAGCAAAAATGTGCTAGGCACATTTATGCAGAGTCTCGTCATGATTTCCGTAATCAGCGTTGAATGGGTTCTGATGGGATACAGCATGTCCTTCGGCCCTGACGTTGGCGGACTCACAGGTAATCTTTCCTGGTTTGCCCTGAACACAGTGGGTTCAGCCCCCAGCCCAACCTACGCCACCACCATCCCGCAGAATGCCTTTATGATCTACCAGTGTATGTTCGCCATCATCACCCCAGCCCTGATCACCGGGGCCATTGCCGAACGTATACGATTTTCATCCTTTATAGTTTTTTCACTGCTCTGGACCATTCTGGTGTATAACCCCGTCTGCCACTGGGTATGGGGCTCTGGCGGCTGGTTGGCTGCCAGGGGAGTGCTTGATTTTGCCGGTGGCCTGGTTGTCCATCTGACCTCGGGAGCTGCCGCCCTGGCCGCAGTTATGGTCATGGGGCCAAGATACAACCATGGCAAACGTAATTTTGCCCCCCATAATTTGCCCATGACAATTATCGGCACCGCCCTGCTCTGGTTCGGCTGGTTCGGATTCAACGCCGGCAGCGCCCTGGCCGCCAACGGTATCGCCGCCACCGCCTTTATCTCCACCCATCTGGCCGGTATGACCGGTATGGCAATGTGGATCATCATGGAAAGCCTGCATGGCGGCAAACCCACCACCTTAGGCGCCGCCTCCGGAGCCGTAGCCGGTCTGGCCACCATTACCCCGGCCGCCGGTTTCGTAGGACCAATAGCGGCAATGACAATCGGCATCATCGCCGGTTTTGTCTGTTACAGCGCCGTAAATCTAAAAGAAAAAATCGGACTGGATGATAGTCTGGACGTTGTCGGAATCCACGGTGTCGGCGGCATCATCGGCACCATCTGTTTAGGTATATTCGCCAGTAAGACCGTCAATGCGGGCGGCGCCGATGGTCTCCTCGCCGGTAATGCCTCTTTTCTAGGAACTCAAATATTTGGAGTTCTGGTTGTCGGCTTGTATGCTTTTGTGGTAAGTTGGATTCTGCTGAAAATCATTAACGGCACCATGGGCCTGCGAGTTAACAAAGAAGATGAAATAAGCGGCCTGGATCAAAGCCAACATAATGAGACAGCCTACAACAACTGATGGGCTCATTTCCGGACAAACACTGGAGAGAGCCTGCCGTTGCCCCCTTTACAACGCAAGGAGAAAAGGAGAAGAAGATGAAAAAAATTGAGGCAATTATCAAACCCTTTAAACTTGATGACGTCAAAGAGGCCCTCAGTGCCATTGGCATTAAGGGCATGACCCTGTCGGAGGTAAAGGGCTATGGCCGGCAGAAAGGGCATAAAGAGGTATATCGAGGTGCGGAATATCAGGTTGATTTTATTCCCAAGGTCAAGCTAGAGCTGATAGTTGATGCCGCGCAGGTCGATGAGATTGTTGAATGCATACGCCGAGCGGCCCTGACCGGCAAAATAGGCGATGGCAAGATATTTGTCATGCCCATAGAAGAGGTTGTCAGAGTAAGGACTGGAGAAAAGGGTAGTAACGCCATCTAGGAGCCGCCAAGCGCCTAGATCAGGGGGTGACAATTCGCGGCAAGACTTAGCCCATGGATATTATTAATAAAACAGAAGCAGACCTCCCGCAGCTTTTCGAGCTTCGCACCCGCCGCGATCTTCTGGAAATTCTTTGGCGGCGAGGCTTGAGCGGCAGGGCTTTGCTGCGGGAACACACTGAGCTAATTGATTCTCACCTTGTGACAAAATTCAAGACCTGCCCGGCGGCCTCCGGTATGGCCCTAATTGCCGTTGGCGGCTACGGTCGCCGGGAGTTATTCCCGTTCTCCGATATTGACCTTTTAATCCTCCACGACTCCGTTAGCGAAGATCAATTGAACATAGCGGCAGAGGCCATTTTATATCCTCTCTGGGATGCCGGCCTGGACGTGGGCCACAGCGTCAGAACCATAGACCAATGCCTGACTGATGCCGATAATGACTTTTTTTTCCAGGTCGCCCTGTTGGATGCCAGATTGATAGTTGGCGAGACATCTATTTTCGAAAAGTTACAAAAGAGCTGGCAGCAACAATTCGTTCTGGGCCGGCGCCAGAACTTCTTTGACCAGATGGTCGCCCACCGCGATCATCGCCTGAAAACATTCGCCAAGCACGGTTATTTACTTGAACCGCAGATCAAAGAGGGCCGTGGCGGGCTCCGTGACCTGCAGGCTATGTTGTGGACATCAAAGGTTATTTTCGGGCTTAAAGATCTGAATGCCATCGAGGATGCCGGCATATTAAGCAACACCGAGCGGCATAATCTTACCCAGGCCTGGGAACACTTAATTCAAATCCGCAACCGCCTCCATTATTTAAGCGGCCGTAAAAATGACCGGCTGTATTTCGAACGGCAGGAAGAGATCAGCAGAGACTTTAACTACCGCAAAACAACAGGCATAAAGGCGGTAGAACAATTTATGCGGGAGGTATATGACCATTTACAGACCATTGCGGTCAGCGCCGACCTCTTTTTCGCCCACGTCGATGAATCGCTTAAGCCAATAAGACCCGGCAGCCCGGATAACAGTTTCCGGGCACTGGAACCTGGCATTGTCATCCGCCATAAGCATATTCACCTGGACGGCCGCCAGGATTTGGGAAAAACACCGGAACTTGCCATGCGGATTTTTCTCCAGGCCGCCAAAACAGGCCGGCGCATTCATCACCAAACCAGAAAAATGATCTCGGCAAATCTTGAGGCTACGGCTAACATCCAGTCATCTGCCGCCGCAGGCCGGGATTTTATCAATATTCTTTATTTGGACAAAAATTCACCCGCCAGTCTGGAAACCATGTTGGAGTGCGGATTTTTAGCGGCATACCTACCAGAATTTGCCCACCTGAAGTCCCTGGCCCAACATGATGTCTATCACATCTTCACCGTTGATTATCATCTGGTGCAAACAGTAGCGGCCGTAGCCGGAATGAAAGAGAAATACGGCAATATCTTTGAGATCATCAGCAAACCACGTATTTTATTTCTGGCCGCCCTCTTGCACGACATTGGTAAGGGCTACGGCGGAGATCATGCCGATAGGGGCGCCAGCCTGGCCGAACAGACGGGCCGTCGCCTTGGCCTGCATAAATCAGAGTGCCGCCTGCTTGGCTTCATCATTAAAAAACACCTGTTCCTCGGCAAAATCGCCCTGCGCCGGGATCTGGAGGACACGTCCCTCATCAGGCGCTGCGCCGCCATTATCCAGTCTCCCGAACGGCTAGCGATGCTCTACCTCCTGTCAATAGCCGATGCCATGGCCACCGGCCCCACCGTTTGGAACGACTGGTACGCCGCCCTTCTCCTGGAATTATATCTAAAGATTGCCCTCCTGCTTGAAAAAAACGATCAGGGTGATCAGGACATAAATCAGGGAATAAGTTGGATTCGCAACCATGTGGCTGAACTGCTTGGCAGCAAAAGCGCCTTTGACCTGCAAGATTTGCCCAACGACTATTTGCTAAATTTTTCGCCAGAGGAAATTGCCAACCATATACGCCTGAGCCAGGATCTGGGGGCAGACGATTGCGTCATCGAATCCCGGCACCAGAGCGGCCATTTATCGCTATTAATCGTAGCCAAAGACAGACCAGGGCTGCTCACAAAAATATGCGGGACAACGGCCCTTAACGGCCTGGAAATCCTGGCAGCCCAGATATTCACCTGGCCGGACGGCACCGCAGTGGACAGTATTGATGTCTGGCCGATTTATGATGAAGATTACAACGATGAGAGATTAGCTGATTTGCGGGATGATCTGCGCCGAGCTTTTAGTTTCCGTCTCGGCCTGGATTACCGTTTGCACAACTCGAATATACAACCAGTGGCAAAGGCCAAGATAGAAGCCGCGCCGCCAAAGGTTGTAATAGATAACGAATCATCAGATACCTTTACCATAATCGAGGTGTACGCCGACAAGCATATTGGCATAATCTATAAAATCGCCAAAGCCCTGTGCGAATTTCAAATAAATATCTTCAGAGCC
>JAADIV010000039.1 GCA_013151175.1 Deltaproteobacteria bacterium
CTTTTTTTAGCCGGCGGCGGACAGGATGCCGATTACCTCTCATTTATTTAATGGAGCCGGTGGCCATGGGGTGCGCCTTGTCATAAACCTCCATCAGATGATCCACCGTCAAGTGGGTATATTTCTGGGTAGTGGAAAGACTGGCATGCCCCAGTAATTCCTGTACCATCCGTAAATCAGCCCCCATTTCCAGGAGATGAGTCGCATAGGAATGGCGCAAAGAATGGGGCGTAACCCGGCTGATTATCCCGGCCCGCTGCCCATATAATTTAACCAGTCGTTCCACACTGCGCGATGTCAAACGACTGCCACGACCATTAACGAATATTGGCTTCGTATCGGTCTGCCGCCCCCGCTCAAGACGCTGCCGCAACAATAATTGCCGTTGTGGTAAATATCGGCGAACGGCATCAAGGGCGGGGGCCCCCACCGGCGCCAGACGTTCTTTATTGCCCTTACCCATAATCCTGACCATTTCCGTCTCAAAATCAAGAGCGCTTATATTTAGGCCGCTTAACTCGGAAACCCGCATCCCGGTTGAATACAATATCTCCAAAACGGCCTTGTCACGGGAGGCGTAGGTATCATTGGCGCCAGGCGCATCCACAAGCCGAAATACCTCGTCAACTGTCAAAAATACCGGAATATAATGGCCCTGTTTAGGACGAACGACCCCGATCATGGGGTTACGGCTGATCTCACGCTCCTGGATTAGCAGACCGAAAAAGGTCTGCATGGCAGAGAGTTTCCGAGCTACCGAGGTAGGTTTATTAACCTTGTTCAGGGAGCAGATATAATTTTTGACAATATCCTGGCCAATATCAGCAGGCAGACAATCATCATCAATAAAACTTGCAAATTCCCTAATATCACGGCAATAATTACTTACCGTGTGCGGAGAATAGCCCTTTTCAACTGCCAGCCAATCGGCAAACAGCCCTATATATGCGGATATTTTTTTTTTAAATTGCCCAATCATCGCGATTATTATATCATGGATGAGTTTATCGACCAATGACAATTTACCAACCGTGGGGGTATTGCGGCTTGTTGCCCGCGAACCCTTAAACCAAACAACCGAAAAGGACAAAATCATCCATGTCAGCAGAATTACAGCAGGAATTGAACAATTTAAAAAAAAGATTACTCTCGCTGCGGAGTCATCTTTGAATTAGATAAAAAGAAGGATGATCTTAGCATCCTGGAGAGGCAGACCCTATCGCCCAATTTTTGGGAAGATGCCGCCCAGGCCGCCGCCATCCAAAAAAAAATGGGGCTGTTGCAGGATATTATCGCTAGCTGGCAGGCTACCTATTCCGCCTGGGAAGAGGCCAAACTCCTGATGGATATGGCTGATGAAGAGCATGACCGGGAGAGTGAGGTGGAAGCTACGGCGATGATTGCCGACCTCTCCGCCGCCATTAACGCGCAGGAATTGGAATGTATGTTTGCCGGTGAACATGACACCAACAACGCCACAATCACCATTCATGCCGGCGCCGGCGGGACTGAGGCCCAGGATTGGACAAGTATTCTGTTGCGGATGTATTTGCGTTGGGCAGAAAGAAAAAAATTTACTGTTTCCACCCTTGATCTGCTGCCAGGCGATGAAGCAGGCGTCAAGAGCGTAACCATTATGATCAAGGGCCGTAACGCCTACGGCCACCTGCGTTCAGAGATGGGAATTCACCGTCTGGTGCGCATATCCCCTTTTGACGCCAATAAACGCCGGCACACATCCTTCGCCTCAGTATTCGTCTTTCCTGAACTGGACGATGATATTGAGGTAGAAATTAACGATAAAGACCTGCGGATTGATACCTACCGTGCTAGCGGCGCCGGCGGCCAACACGTAAATAAGACCAGTTCCGCCATCCGCATAACCCATCTGCCGACAAATATTGTCGTCCAGTGCCAAAACGAACGTTCCCAACATCGCAATAAAGATACGGCCATGAAGATGCTCAAGGCCCGCCTCTATGCCCATGAAAAAAGCCTCCAGGAAGATGAACATAAAGAGTTGGCCGGCGACAAAAAGGAAATTGCCTGGGGCAGCCAGATCCGTTCCTATGTCATGCAGCCCTACCGCATGATAAAGGATCACCGTACCAATTATGAGGTTGGAAATGTAGACAGCGTCATGGACGGCAATCTTGACCCCTTTATCAAGGCCTATTTGCTCTGGAAACCAAAGGGCAGCGGCATGAATTGAGTACTTGCGGATGACAACGGGCAACGAACAGAAGCTAGCAGGCAGCCCGAATTGTGCCAAATGCGGGGCCTGTAGCGCCGTATGCCCTGTTTATCGGGTAACAGGACGGGAATCACTGACAGCCAGGGGGCGTCTGCATCTATTGGAGCGGCTGACCCGGCCGCTGCACAGCCAAACCTTCGAAGAGATATTTTCTAAATGTTTGTTATGCGGAGCCTGTGCCGCAGCCTGCCCGCGCGGTATAGATATAACAACGCTAACGATCAGAACCAGGCGGGGCATAAGGCCGCGGCCGGGAATTACCTTCCTGAAAAAATGGCTGACCCGGCAGGCCCTTGCCCGCCCCGCCCTTCTGCAAATAGCCGGGCGGGCTCTGGGGCAAATTGACAAGGCGTCCCGCCTCCTGCCGGTCAACAGTGGTTTGCGCCTCCGTATTCCTGAAATACCAGAGCTTACCCCCGGCCGGGGATATATAAGCGGCCAAAGGAAGCCAGCCGCCCCGCCCCAGGCCCTCTATTTCACCGGCTGCCTGGCCAATTATCTCTCTCCTGCCATCGCGCGGGCCTCAAGCCGTCTGATGCAACGCCTGAGTGGCCGGGAGCTTTATGCCCCGCCGCAACAGGGATGTTGCGGTATAGCGGCGTTGTCTGCCGGTGATCTTGAGCAGGCCGTGAAACTGGCCCGACAAAATATCAGGGCCTGCGGTTCCGCCAAGTGGCGGACTCTGCCGATCTTTACCTCCTGCGCCTCCTGCTACGCCCAATTAAAGTATTATCCACGTCTCCTGGCTAATGATAAAAAGTGGGCCGGACGGGCGGATGATTTTGCCGCCCGTGTCCAGGAATTTTCTAGCTATCTGCTGGAACACGGCAGCCAAGCGCAGAGACCACCCGAGGCCGGGCGCCAAAGGGTTGTTTACCACGACCCGTGCCATCTGCGCTTTGGCCCACGATCTCCGGGAAATAAGCCCTAGCCCGGCCCGCCAACTCATCAACAGAACCCGCAGCCTGGAACTAACCGAGATGCCCCATGGCCCGCAATGCTGCGGGCAGGGCGGTACATTCCATATCAGTTATCCCGGTCTCTCGCAAGACATAGGCCGACGGCTATGGCATGATTTTACCAAGGTCAACAGCCCCTTGGTCACCACCACCTGCACTGGGTGTCTGTTGCAATGGCAGCAAGGCTTAAGAGCTGCGGGGATCACGGCCAGAGTTGTCCATCTTGCCATATTGCTGGACGAGCATTTATGAGTAATATCGTGCCTTGACAAAAATTACAGCGGGATTATTTATATGGCAGCATAAATTATGGGGGGCAGAGCTTAAGCCTAGTTAAGTTATTAACCATTAAAAAGGAGTAGCAATGCGTAAACCAGTTTTTATCTTACTCATGGCAGTTCTTATATTCGCCGGGACTGTCCGGGACGGCCGGGCAAAAGTCTACCAGACTATGCAAAAGACTTACAAGACCACTAGCGCCCCTCTGGATATAACAACCTCGGAGAACGGCCAACACACCTTTGTCCTGACCAGAGGCAAGGTGCTTATCTACGGCAAAAGCAGTCTCGAAGATACAATCAGCGTTGGCCCGGACTTTGACCATATTTCTGCGGCGATCACCGGCGATAAAATTTTCCTGAGCAGCAACAAGGACAAGAAGGTACAGGTGGTTCTGATCGATTTTGTCAAACATATCGACATCTCGGGCAGCCCTTTCCTGGGGCCTGAAAACGCCAGAGTTACGCTTGTCGTTTTCAGCGACTTTCAATGACCGCATTGCGCCAAATTAGGGGCGCTATTCGAGCAGGTGCTCGAACAAAATCCGGATACGGTAAAGATTGCCTATAAAAATTTTCCGCTGAATATGCACCGTTTCTCGGCCGCTGCCTCCCTGGCCGCCTTCGCCGCTCAGCAACAAGGAAAGTTCTGGCAGTATCACGACCTTATCTTTGAGAATTACCAGAATCTATCCTTGCAAAAATTTACCGATTTCGCCAAACAATTACATCTTAATATGCCCCAATTTCAGAAGGACATGAACAGTAACGAGGCAAAACAGCGGGTGAGCCGCGATTTCCAGGAAGGCAGGGCCTTAAAGGTTATCGGCACCCCCACCATCTTTATAAACGGCCGCCGCCTGCGTAAACGTAACATTACAACTATCCAGAAAATCATTAATGAGGAGTTGCAGGCCCGTTAAAACGAGCCGAGAATTTTTTATAAATTATGATCCTGTTAAGATCGGAATATACCGGCAGTCACCATATAAGCCTTAACCGGTTGCGGAAAACCGCCGCCGCCGTGCTGCGCTTATGCGGCCATACCAGTAGTGAGCTAAGTATTCTCCTGACCACTGACGCCGGGATTCAGGCACTAAACGCCAAGTACCGCCAAAAGGACAGGCCTACCAATGTTCTGTCCTTCCCCATGCAGGAAGAGACAAATCCACCGGCTGGCGTCATGTTGGGGGACGTGGTAATTTCCGTTGATACCGCCGCCGCAGAGGCCGGGGAACGTGGGCGGACTCTGCGGCGGCATATCAACCGCCTGTTGATTCACGGACTGGTACATCTCCTGGGTCTGGATCACGAACGCTCAGAGCATGAGGCCGCAGTCATGGCCGCCAGGGAGCGTGAATTATTACAAAAATTACAAGAATACGAGAGGAAAAAACCCATGCCCATACTCGCTATAAATATCGATCATGTCGCCACCCTGCGGCAGGCAAGATGTATTAATGAACCAGATCCCGTGCTCGCCGCCGGTATTTGCGAACTAGCCGGCGCTAGCGGTATTGTCGCGCACCTGCGTGAAGACCGGCGCCATATGCAGGATCGAGATCTCCGCTTATTGCGGCAAACGGTAAAGACCAAGTTGAATCTGGAGATGGGGGCCGCAGAGGAGATTATCAACATCGCCCTGGATCTGCATCCGGACATGGTAACCCTTGTCCCTGAAAACAGGCAGGAATTGACCACTGAGGGCGGCCTGGATGTAGCGGGTCAGCTAGACAAGTTGGGCCTGGTAATCGAACGGCTGACCAACGAACAGATCCCGGTCAGCCTGTTCATCGATCCAGAGCCAAAACAAATTGCCGCAGCTCTGGAGATAAATGCCACCTTTGTCGAGATACACACCGGCCGCTATTGTGACGCGGTAAACGCCGGGGAGAGAGAACGGGAATTTGAGATGGTCGCCGCAGCGGCCGAACAGGCCTACAGCCAAGGCCTGCGGGTTAACGCCGGACATGGCCTGAATTATCAGACCACCGCGCGGGTGGCGGCCCTGGATACAATTGAGGAATTAAGCATTGGCCATGCCGTCATGGCCAGGGCCATTATGGTGGGTATGGATCAGGCAGTGCGAGAGATGCTGCAACAGGTAAGGGGGATCTACAGCTAGCCCTGATTGGCCTGCCGTTCCTCCGGCGTCATGGCCCGGCAATGGATCTGGCGTTTTTCCTTATCGAAATGGATTACCGTGCCAGTTTCAGGGGTGGAAAGTACCCTTGATATCCCGGCGATGGTCACGGTAACGCCAGGATACACCGTCCCATAGACGTAGACCGCCTCGTTAGCGGACTGCTCAATCTCCGCGTCCAACTCCTGCTCCCGCTCTGTAATGCTGTTGACCTTATCCATCACCCCTGGCAGCATATTGTTATATTCCTTGAGCAGAGCCACCTTTTCGGGAATCAAATTACCGCTGGCATCACGCTGTATTTTCTTTAAGACCGTGGTGGTCTTTAATATCTCCGACATCTTATCCGGCCAGATTTCTTTTTCCCTGGCTAACTCTTCCACCTTTTCCGCCAGGTTGGGATTAATACCGACACTTATATTGGTAATAACCTCGGCATCTGAACCCAGTTCCTTGACATAGGTGGAGCCGCCCAGGATAAATTCACCGCCGATCAGGGTACCCTTACCGCTCGTCACCCGCAGATTGCCGCCAATTCTGGCATGCCCCTGCACAATAGCGTCTGTGATGGTGAGATCACCCTTCACTTCAATCCTGCCAACATTTTCGATAAAATCTATTGAGGCGTTGCCCCAGCATTTAATCACCACGCCATCGCCAACTCCCCCGCCTTTAATTACCAGATCACCACCAGCGGTTATCTGGGCAGGATCCTGCACGCCCTTGGCAATAAAGACATCGCCCTTGCCTTTCACCTTGAAACCGGGCAAAACGGAGCCATTGACGGTTAAACATTTACCGACAAAGGCAATATTACCGGTACTCAAATCCACATCCGAGGCTAGCGTATGCTCCGCCACCACCGAGGCCTTGCCATCGGCCAACATATATTTGCCCTCAATTTCAGATGTCGCCCGCATACCATCTTCAGAAAGCAGCACGCCGGGCCCGACCTTTATCTTGATATCCTTGCCGGGTTTGGCATTAATGGGCTGCCCCATCACATTGGTCCCAGGTATCCCCTCGGTCAACGGAACTTTTTCTAGCAGAAGCTTATTTTCAGGAACATTGACAATTATGCCAAGCTCCCGGAAATCCACAGTCTGCTTCCGGGGGGTTCTAAATTTCGGCGACCTTACCACTGCCGGTTTTATGTAATACTTGATTTTGGCATTTTCCCCATGCTCAGGGGCCTTCCCCCTGGCCACGCAGAGCCCCGGCCCCTGAACCTCAGGAGTTCCGAGAATGCCGAATACCACCCCCTTGTCCTGAACCTCCGGCAACAAGGCCGCCACATCCAACCCGGCAAGAGCCAAAGGCGACTTATCCCTGCAAACAACAATTGCGGTCAAACCATCTTTTGCGACCTTGAGCAATAAATTGCTGCCAATTTCTGCCCCCTGTTTAACTAACTGACTTAATTCCATAACCTATCAATTCATTGGAGATTGGCTGATAACTGCTTGCAAACAAACCACACACCCACATTATCGGCATAAAGGTGAAAAACAGCAATTTTTATTACCCTACAAGTCCTTTTCCAATCTTTCAATATTATTCCTGTCACCCAAGACAATAATGGTATCTTCCGGCCCGATGGTGACAATATAACTGGGGTTAAAGATCATACCGCCATCAGCTTTACGTTTTATCGCTACCACGATAACATCATAATCCCGGCGCAAACCGGAGTCGGCCAACGAACAATTTACGAAAGGCGCAGAGGCGGGAATGACAATCTCTTCCAACAACAGCCCCAGTTTATTGGCCCCTACCGTTAAATCAAGGAAGGCATCAACATTAGGGCGCAGGATCATATTGGCCATCTGCCTGGCCCCTATATCATAGGGGGAGATAACCTTATCGGCCCCGGCCCGCCGCAGCTTGGTATCGGCGCCCTTATGACCGCTAGCCCGGCTCAGGATAAGCAGTTTGGGGTTTAATTCCCTGGCCGACAAGGTTATATAGACATTGTCCGCGTCGGAAGACACAACAGATACCAGGCCCTGCGCCCTCTCTACCCCGGCCTTGACCAGATTCTCATCATCGGCGGCCTCTCCTTCGACAAAGAGAATTCCGTCATGAACAATTTGCGCAAGTCTCTCTGGATTATTATCAATAACCACAAAGCTGCGACCCGCCCCTCTGAAGCTGTCACAGATTATCTTGCCAATTCTGCCGTAACCGCAGACGATATAGTGAGCTGTAATATTTGCCAATTTTTTGTCCATATTTATTCTCCCCAAGGCCTTACGTAAGCCGCCCTCAACAATGGTCTCCGTAAATTTTCCAAAGACATAAAGAACAAACCCCACACCGACAATAATCAGCACAATGGTAAATATCTTGCCGGCCGGGTCTAGTGGTGCCACCTCCCGGTACCCCACTGTGGTTATGGTGATAACCGTCATATAGAGGGCATCCAGAAAAGAGAGATGCTCAAGCGCCATATAACCAAGGACGCCAAAGGCGATGATCAGGATAAAGGCCGCCAGTCCCAACAGTATTTTTTTCATGCAGCAATCCCTTTTAGTTTTGCCAATGCCATACCGATAAGCTCACCATGTGGTTAAAGATTACGCCTGAGAGGAGGTAAAGACCATGACCTGTCGTGAAGCCCTCAATATCCTGATGCGAAGCCCATTCTACTTTAAATTCAATCTACCGGAACGAAAAATTCTGCTTAAGGAATTTCTGGGTATCAATGATAATCATGCCGTCATCACCCATAAATCTATATTTCAGCCTTCCTAGCCCGTGCCGCGGGATATTCTATTGGCAATTTTACCGGTTTGGTTTATAGTTTTTGGCGTTTTCAGGAAGAACCACTCGGTATCTAAATTGAGATACCACTCAACCAAATCAGGAGGCAGTAAATGAACATCTTAATCTTTGGCCCCAACGGCAGCGGCAAAGGCACTCAGGGGGCCATCATTCAGGGAAAATACACCATCTCTCACATCGAATCAGGGGCCATCTTCCGCAAAAATATCGGCGAGGGCACCGAACTCGGTATGCAGGCCAAGGCCTTTATCGAAAAAGGTGACTTAGTACCTGACGATATAACCATCCCCATGATCCTCAGCCGCTTAAAGGAAAGTGACTGCGCCGATGGTTGGATTCTGGACGGCTTCCCCCGCAATAAAGTTCAGGCGGAGACCCTGGCCAAGGCCCTGGAGGACGAAAACATGGATCTTGACTATGTTGTCGAAATCACCCTGGATCGTAAGATAGCCAAGCAACGCATCACCGGCCGCAGACTCTGCGTGGCCAACAACAACCACCCCAACCACGTAGCCATTGATGCCATCAAGCCGGTGGAGAAAGACGGTCATTTGGTCTGCCGGATATGCGGCGATGAGCTCAAAACCCGCCCCGATGACCAGGATGACGCGGCAATAGATAAACGCCACGACATCTATTACGATGATAATACCGGCACCATGGCGGCCGTAAACTTCTTCAAGAACCACGGCGGATTCAAGGTAATTTCCGTTGATGGCTCCCTTAACATCAAAGATGTAAACGATGCCATTATGCAGGATATTGCTTAAGGGAATTGTTACTGTTCCGGGCCGTCCATGGACGACCCGGAATGCGGCCTACCGGATTTCCTCGTAATATTTTTGCAATTGTTTTAAAAATTTCTCAATTTTGTTAATATTGGCGGCATGGCCGATAAATAGATCATTTAGCTTCGCCTTGGCTAATAAGCCCTCCACATTACCACGCACCAATCCCCAAACATTTTTTCGATAGGCCGTATCCAGGACAACCAGTGCCTCCGGTTTCTGTCGGCAGCGCCGCAAATAGCGGGGTAGCTGCCA
>JAADIV010000164.1 GCA_013151175.1 Deltaproteobacteria bacterium
TGACATCGTCCAGAAAAATCGTGTGTTTAACTTCCGTGGTATGACCAATAACACAGCGCCGCCCCGTCAGACAATACCCCCTGATATAAGCGCCTTGCCGCACTTCACTGCAATCGCCGATGATAGTTGGCGTTTTCAGCATGGCGCCCGCCTCCACTAGCACCCCGCGGCCCAGGGCGATCTCCGGCCCACAAATAACCGCGCCCGCCATAATGATAGAGGCACCGGCAATCTTTTTGCTGCCCCGGTAAACAGCTAATTCCCCTTTGGCAGCATCGCCAAACGTAATCTTTAATTTCCGGGCCGGAATTAACTCACCGGCAACATACACCAAAGTTTCCGGCAGAGGTTGACCATATGGCAATTCAGCCCCTCTGAATTTTGGATACGGGAAGTCGGTCATATATTGTTTTAAATTTTTCAGGCTTTCCCAGACATAACCCTGGGAGAAAAGCTCTTGATGCCCGAAATTGCTTAAGTCAAAAAAAGATTTGGTGGTTAGCATAATTTAACCCCACCCCAGATAAACTGGAGATAAGCGCTAAGCGCAGAGATGCAAATAAAGCAAGCCCCTTTCAAGATCTTGCCACAAAAAACAAGAAAATCACCCTTGAGATACCAATAATTTGGTTACCGCCGCCCCAACTTCATCCGGGCCGATATTTTCCATACAGGCAAAATCTCCCCGACAATCAGTTTTCATACACGGACTGCACGGCATGGGATGACGAATAACAACGGCATTATCTGAATACGGGCCGGTGGTAAGCGGATTTGTCGAACCAAAGACAGCAACTAGAGGGGTCTGCAGGGCCGCTGCCACATGCATAAGTCCGGAGTCATTAGTCACAAAAACCGCGCATAAATCAATCAGAGCCATAGCCTCTGCCAAAGATGTTTTACCTGTAAGATCAATAACATGACCGCACCCATGTTTTATTACGCCGGCTGCCTGTTGGTCAGCCTCGGTGCCAAAGACAATGATTCTGGCATCAAGCTTGTTGACGAGCTGCCCTGCCAGTTGGGCATATTTTTCCACCGGCCAACGCTTGGCCGGGCCGTAAGAAGCGCCTGGATTTAAACCAACAATAGGGCCACTAGCCCCATTTAGAAGCTTGGCGGCCCGTTCCCTGGCTTGATTATGCACCGTCAGAAAAAGCTCATCGGGGCCGGCTGTAAGACCCAAATCTACTAGCAACTCCTGATAATAATGAACCTGGTGTATAGTTCTTCTCTGCCGTGGTAGACTGGCAGCATGGGTAAGCAAAAGGCCACGGCAGTCACGGCTATACCCCGCCCGTAAAGGAATACCCGCCATATAGGTTAGCAGGGCCGCCTCAAAGGCATTCTGAAGAAGAATTGCCAGATCAAAATGCTCTGCCCGCAGTTCCAGAGCCAGACGCCGCATACCAGGCAATCCTCTATGACTTGTTTTTTTATAATAATTAATGACCCTGTCAATATGGGGACTGGCGCTGAATACATCGGCAACCCAGGGATGAACCAGAACCGATATCTCCGCCTTGGGGAAATTCTGTCTGATTGTCCGTATAGCCGGGGTGGTCATAATGGCATCCCCAATCCAATTAGTGGAACGAACCAGGATCTTTTGCGGATTAGCTGATTTTAGGCTTATAGACATAAGTGTTACCGAATACCGGCTAATAATTGCAAGGCTTAAACGAACTTGATATTTTTTTAGCCATTCCCCGCACAGGCTTTTCCCTGATCCTGTTTGATAAAAGACAACCTGTAGGGTTCCCTGTAAATTATGAACGATAACTATACGCACCGAATATAGTGCAAATATCAATAATTTTCAAAGACAACTTAAACAAACTTGATATTTCCCTCGCGGCTAATCTCATCTTTCTCTCAAGAATTCTGCCCGCATGGATATCCCCAAAGGTCTCTAAGATGCCGCCTTGGTGGCAGTATGAAAATCATTTTACAATTTCACGAGACCGCTAACAAGCTTGACAATAGGATCCACCATATTTTTCGGTTGAGTCCATTGTCAATGTAATGTAACGTGCGCCATGCTTGATGCGATGATTATGGGCAGCGGCATTGAATTAATACAAAAGCTCGAATAGTTAAATAAAGTCAGAAGTTTAATGTTTAATCTTACTGGTGAGTTGTGGCAAAACAGGAGCATTAATTATGAAAGCCGTTATTCTTGCTGGTGGTTTAGGAACCAGGATCAGTGAGGAAACCAATATCAAGCCTAAACCTATGGTTGAAGTGGGAGGACGTCCTATCCTATGGCATATAATGAAGATTTATTCTTATTATGGTATCAAGGAGTTCATTGTCTGTCTCGGCTATAAGGGATATGTTATAAAGGAATATTTTGCCAATTATTTCCTGCATATGTCCGATGTCACCTTTAATATGACAGACAACAGCATGGAGGTGCATCATCGTTATTCTGAACCTTGGAAGGTTACGTTGGTGGATACAGGTAATGAATCCATGACCGGTGGGCGTTTGAAACAGGTTACGCCGTATCTTAACGGGGAGAGTTTTTGTTTTACCTATGGTGACGGCGTTAGCGATGTTGATATTGCCGCGCTGCTAGCATATCATCGAAAACAGGGAAAACTGGCCACCATGACTGCCATCCAGCCTCCCGGTCGTTACGGAATGCTGGATATCGCCGATAACCTTGTCAAATGTTTCCGGGAAAAACCCAAAGGGGATGGCGGGTGGATAAACGGTGGTTTTTTTGTCCTGGAGCCAAGGGTTCTGGATTACATAGAAGGCGACCACACTACATGGGAAAATGAGCCCTTGGAGCAGTTAGCCAAGTCAGATCAATTAGCGGCTTACAAGCACCGAGGGTTCTGGCAGGCCATGGATACCCTCAGGGATAAGATGAAACTTGAGGGGTTATGGCAGAAAGGAATTGCCCCGTGGAAGGTATGGTAGATGAATGATGAATTTTACCGGGGTCGGCGGGTATTTATCACCGGGCACACCGGATTCAAGGGAGCATGGCTTTGTCTGTGGTTGCATAGCCTTGGTGCGGAAGTAGCGGGATATGCTCTGGATCCGCCAACGACACCAAATATTTTTGATATTTGCACCATCGGAGAGATAATTACTTCAACAAAAGGCGATGTCCGTGATGGCGTCTCTCTGGCTGATGCGATGAAAAAATTCCGGCCCGAGATTGTTGTTCACATGGCAGCGCAGCCGCTAGTCAGGGACTCATATCGTCTTCCCCGTGAAACCTATGAAATAAATGTCATGGGCACTGTCAATTTGTTTGAGGCGGTTCGTGCTGTTGACACTGTCAGGGCGGTTGTCAATGTTACAACGGATAAAGTTTACGAGAACAAGGAATGGTTGTGGGGGTACCGGGAAAATGAGCCCCTTGGTGGTTACGATCCTTATTCCAGCAGTAAGGCATGCTCAGAGCTTGTAACCTCCGCATACCGGGATTCTTTTTTTAATCCTGAACATTACAGTCAGCATGGTGTCGGCGTGGCCACCGCCCGGGCCGGCAATGTTATCGGCGGTGGAGACTGGGCCGTTGATCGTCTGGTTCCTGACTGTATCTCGGCTTTGTCAAAAGGGGAAAAAATAGTCATTCGCAATCCGAATGCAATCCGTCCTTGGCAGCATGCCCTTGAGCCTCTTCATGGCTATATGCTGCTGGGGGAAAAGCTCTTTGGCGAGGGAGATATTTTTGCCGGTGGGTGGAATTTTGGCCCGCCGCAATCTGAAGCAAAGACGGTGCAGTGGGTGGCCGAAAAGATGGCTGAGGCATGGGGAGAGAAGAATGCCATAATGTTTGACGCGGCGTCGCATCCCCATGAGGCCTCATATCTTAAGCTTGACTGTTCAAAAGCGGAAAATATCCTTGAATGGCATCCCAGATGGTCAACCGGGGAAGCCATAGAAAAAACCGTTGAATGGGCCATTGCATACCGGCAGGGTGCGGATATTAAGGAGTTGTGCCTTCGGCAGATTGCTGAATATTGCCAGTCTCTGACAGGGAATTAAAATGCAGGCAATAAAGAAGGAAGTTAAACAAAAAGATTATGACTGCGGGGCTGACTTGGCTGTCTGCGCCGACATGAATGATGGGGGCATCGGTACTACCGGTGCTGATGGTTCTCCGGAAAATGATTTATGGGAATTCAAAGAATTGCAGGCGCAAAACGGCTTCGTGAAAACGGTTCTCGCCAGCCCTGACGAGGATATATGGAATGAAGTCTGATTATGTAGGGAAAATATTTAAAATATCCTTCCCCTTTACAGACTCAAATCCGGTAAAATTTCGTCCCGCACTTGCGATTACCGAACCGGATGATCTATGCGATATCAAATTCATTTTTATCAGCACCAGGAATACCAAGTCTTCATCCCGACTGCTTGATATTCCTGACGGATTATTGCCTTACAAATCGCACTTGCATTTGGATAAGATTTTCCTGTTACCCAAGAAGCTCATAGAAAAAGAGTTATCTCCTGTGCCTGAAAACTTTCTGGCGGAAGTTCTGAGACAATTGACTCTGGCCGACGTGGAAAGATTTTACCATGAAGTTCATGGGCGGGTAAACTCAAGGGAGTTTATCGCGGGAGAGTCACGGGTCAATTATGCCGGACGAGTATTTGATGAAAAAGAGATGGTCAATCTGGTGGATTCTTCTCTCGAATTCTGGCTCACCACCGGCCGTTACACTGAAAAGTTTGAAAGGGATTTTGCACGGTTCATAGACGTTAAGCATTGTTCTCTGGTGAACTCAGGCTCTTCCGCCAACCTGCTTGCCTTTATGGCCTTGACCTCGCCCAAACTGGGCGAGCGCAGAATCAAACGCGGGGACGAGGTCATTACGGTGGCTGCCGGGTTCCCTACTACGGTGGCCCCCATTGTCCAGTATGGCGCGATCCCGGTATTTGTTGATATCACCCTGCCGACCTATAATATCGATTGTTCGCAACTGGAAAACGCCCTGTCGGAAAAGACAAAGGCGGTCATGCTAGCCCATACCCTGGGAAATCCCTTTGACCTGGCAACGGTCAAAGATTTTTGCGATAGAAATAATCTCTGGCTTATAGAGGATAATTGTGATGCCCTCGGCTCCCGGTATCTCTATGATGGAAACTGGTGTTATACCGGTACCATCGGCGATATCGGCACCTCCAGTTTTTACCCCCCCCACCACATGACCATGGGTGAAGGCGGCGCTGTTTACACCAACAGTAGCAAGTTGAAAAGGATTGTGGAGTCGTTCCGTGACTGGGGCCGGGATTGCGGGTGTCCTTCTGGCAAGGATGACACTTGTAAGAATCGTTTCAAACAGCAATTTGGAGAATTGCCGTTTGGTTATGACCATAAATATGTCTATTCCCATTTTGGTTATAATCTCAAGGTAACTGACATGCAGGCCGCCATTGGCTGCGCACAGCTTGAAAAACTTCCCGGTTTTATTAAAGCTCGCAAGGATAATTGGCAGCGGTTGCGGGAGGGGCTTTCTTCTCTTGGAGATAAATTCGTTTTACCGGAAGCGACTGTGGATTCCGAACCGAGTTGGTTCGGTTTTGTGTTGACGGTTCGCGATGACGCTAGTTTCTCCAGGGATGAAATAGTGGCCTTTCTGGAACAATCCGCTATTCAAACCAGGATGCTGTTTGCCGGCAATCTTATTAAGCATCCATGTTTTGACGAGATGCGGGTGGGCGATACCGGTTTTCGGGTAGTCGGCGGTCTGGAGAATACGGACGCGGTTATGAATCGTACTTTCTGGCTAGGGGTTTATCCCGGAATGGGGCGCGAGAAGATTGATTTTATCATCGAACGAATCAAATGTTTTGTGGCGGCGAAATAAATCCCGCCGGAATAGTTACGGTGACAGAATATATTTGCTCCACCGAAAACAATAAATAAGGTATGGAGGACGCATAAAAATGAACAGCCTTGAAAAGGAGATGATTGCCACCTTAACCGAATTGAAAGAAAAGTATGGCGTCTTTGAGATAAAGGCCGAGTTCGAGGCCGAGGGAAGCCGGATGGAAGAACTCATGCGCCTGAAAGACATCACTTCAACGGTTGGCCTGCCGATCATTTTAAAAATAGGCGGCGTTGAAGCGGTGACAGATATTTATAACGGCCTTTCCCTCGGAGTTAAGGGGATCATTGCCCCCATGGGTGAGACCGAGTACGCGATATCTAAATTTACTAATGTGATCAAAAATCTGGTGCCGCCTGATAATGCCGAGGATATTGAGTTCGCCTTCAATATGGA
>JAADIV010000138.1 GCA_013151175.1 Deltaproteobacteria bacterium
CTTTATGGCGAGCAGGGTCAGGTGACCAATCTGGAGTTACGAAAATTACCTCCCAGCTGGGAGCGGCCCTTTGGAACTGACTGGCTCGGCAGGGATATGTTGGCCAGAACGCTCAAGGGACTCCGTCTGAGCCTGGTTGTTGGTTTGACTGCCGCCGCCTGTTCCGCCTTCATTGCCCTCTTATTCGGTTTAGCGGCCGCCATGCTGGGACGAACCGTGGATCTGATAGTGACCTGGCTGGTAGACGTGGGGATGGCCGTTCCGCATCTGGTTCTGCTTATCCTCATATCCTTTGCCTGCGGCGGCGGAGCTAAAGGGGTTATCATCGCAGTGGCTGCGTCGCATTGGCCTTCATTAACAAGGGTAATTCGCGCCGAGATTTTACAGCTCCGTTCCGCGGACTATATTAAACTTTCCCGGCAGCTTGGCAAGGGGCCGTATTGGATTGTCAGGCATCACCTGCTGCCCCATGTCATTCCGCAATTTATGGTGGGGATGCTGCTTCTCTTCCCGCATACCATCCTGCATGCCGCGGGCCTGACATTCCTGGGCTTTGGCATGTCACCGCATACCCCGGCCATTGGCGTGCTGCTCGCCGAGTCCATGCGCTATCTCTCCATGGGCCTCTGGTGGCTGGCCGTGGCACCGGGAATAGCGCTTATTGTCTCGGTAAAGGTCTTTGATATGCTCGGTAATAACTTCAGGGCGCTGCTTGACCCAAGAACCTCACAGGAATAGGAACCATATTAATGCTTGACGTCCATGATCTTTCCATAAGTTTTTCCTCTTACACACTGGGGTTGAGGAAAAAAGAGGTCTGCGCCATCCGCAGTCTTGATCTGCGGATATCGCCGGGTGAAATTATGGCTGTCGTGGGGCAGTCGGGGGCTGGAAAAAGTCTTCTCGCTCATGCCCTGCTGGGGATTCTGCCGCGCAATGCCAAGGTGAGCGGTTCCTTGTTTTTCAAGGGCAGGCCGCTGACCGCGGAACGTCTGACAGGCCTGCGGGGGCGCCGGATAGCCCTGATCCCCCAATCGGTGACCTATCTTAACCCCCTGTTGCGCGTAGGGGCTCAGGTGGCCAGGGCCGCGCGCCTGAGCGGGGTATCCAGAGAGGAGGCGCCGCTTGTTGTCCGGCGGGCATTTGCGAGATACCTTCTTGATAAAGAGGTGGCAGACTGGTTTCCCTTCCAGCTTTCCGGCGGCATGGCCCGCCGGGTGCTTACCGCCACCGCCACGGTGGGCAAAGCCGATCTGCTCCTGGCGGACGAGCCCACCAACGGCCTGGGCCAGGCCGCGGCCGGGGAGGCGCTTGGTCATCTGCGTGAGCTCGCTGATACCGGCAAGGCCGTGCTTCTTATTACGCACGACATTAAAGCCGCTTTGCAGGTGGCGGACAAGGTGACGGTATTATGCGCCGGAAGCACGGTGGAAGTCGCGGCGGCAACGGACTTTAACGGTTGTGGCAGGTTACGCCATCCTTACACAAAAGCACTCTGGGACGCCCTGCCCGCAAACGGCTTTAGAATGGCCATGCCACCGGTAATAACGTCATCCCCAAATGACGGCTGCCATTTCCGGCCTTATTGTCACAAACAAGATTCCCTGTGCGGGGAGCGCCCGCCGGGGCTGCGAAACGTGAACGGCGGATGGGTGAGGTGTCATCATGCTTGAGGGCCGGAAGCTGGCATTCAGATACGGAGAACAACGGGAATGGCTGTTTAAGGATTTTGATCTTCGGGTCGCCCCTGGTGAGATTGTCGGGATACCCGGTCCAAGCGGCAGGGGGAAGTCCACCCTGGCAAAGGTATTGTCTGGATACCTGCCCCCTCAGGAGGGCGGCGTTTTTATGGATGGCCGTCCCTTGCCCAAATCAGGCTGCTGCCCGGTTCAGTTACTCTTTCAGCATCCTCAACTCGCGGTAAATCCGCGTTGGAAGATAGAGGCAATCATGAGAGAGTCGGAAGAGCCGCCGCCTGAACTTCTGCGGGGGCTGTCTATTAATTCTGCATGGCTGGAGCGCTATCCGCACGAGCTGTCCGGGGGAGAACTCCAACGCGTCTGTCTGGCGCGCGCTCTGGGCAGCCAGACACGCTACCTCCTTTGCGATGAAATAACCTCAATGCTGGATGCCTTGACGCAGGTAAGCATTTGGCGGACGCTTTTGCATATTGCCCGGAAGCGTGAGCTGGGATTAATCGTCATAAGCCATGATTACGCGCTGTTAAAAAAACTATGCGCCAGAATAATTACCTATTTTGAAAAGGGTTCAGGTTAGTTTCACCACTTCCTTAATTAGCAAAATGCCCCAGGAGGCGGCATCAATGGCGGCGGTCATTCCCTGTTTAGACTCCCGGTCAGGTGCCTTTTATATGATTATCAAGTCTGCTTCTGGCTTTTGCTATTTGCGTGGCAAAAACCTCAAAAAAATATATTAATTCCCACGACAACTGCAAACCTTGGTTATCAAAATTTCACAAAAATCGTGAAACTTCAGATGCTTTTAATATCTCTATACTTTTCAGTATGCTTCTTTTGTCAACTAATTGATCAGAAACAAATTTATGAATAATACTAGACAGTAAGGTTTGATAAGGCAGCCCTTCAGTATCAGCTCTTCTTTTGAGTTGTTCCAAATCGTTGTTTTTTAAACGCAAACTGATACTTTTTTTCTCATTAGCTTTATCTATAATTCCTTCAATAAGATTCCTTTTAGCAGTATCTACCTGTTTATATGAAGAGATGTTATCTTCTATTTCTTTTTCTTTTTTATCTAATTTAAGATTCATAACTATACCCCCTTATATTTTTTATTAAGTTTCCTGCTTGGGAATGCAGTTTTAAGGACAATATTTGATTCTGAATCAATTATAAATGGAACTGAATAAATGTAGTCATTTAATTCAATTATAAACAATTGTTGAGACGATCTTGACGGATTTTCAATTATGTCCAGGTAGTCTTTTCTAAGTATTATTTCAGCTATTTCGTCAAATGATATTTTTCTTTCGTTCTGTAGTTTCTGGTTTTTATCATCATCCCAAATTATCATATACATTAGTCCTATCTGAATATTGTATTTATATACATTGTATATTCATTCCGTGTCAAAATGTCAATTTTTTTTCGAACTGGGTAGGTCAGCGAGTTAGTTGGTGCCAGGCTTGCGTTTTTGCGCTATTACGACATACTTGGGGGATGGCTTGTTGCCCTGGCCAACACTGATGGCGGCAGGGTTATTATTGGTGTTGAAGATGATGACAACGTGTGCGGTGCGGTGTGCAGATCAATAATGAAAGCCTGCAACGGTATCAGAATGAGATCAAGGTGGCAACGCGCAATAATGCAAGCCTGACCCCGCTTTTTTGCAGGGACTTGATATTTTCTCATTTTAATACTATTTTATACTTGTCGATACTTTAAAAGGAGATGACCGCATGACCGCTACAGCCGTTGCCGTAAAAATTGATACAGAAGCGAAAGAACGATTAAAAAATCTTGCTGAAGCCAAACAACGTTCAGTTCATTGGCTGATGTGCGAGGCAATAAATCAATATATTGAAAGAGAAGAAAAACGAGCATCTTTCCGACAGGATGCTATGAATGCCTGGGAGGAATATCAGGAAACAGGCCTACATGTTACAGGGGATGAGGTGATAGATTGGCTTAAAACCTGGGGAACCAATAACGAAAAGAATGCGCCCAAATGCCATCAGTGATATTTGCTCCAGGTGCATTACGAGACTTAGGCCGATTACGTGAGTTTTTGCGCCCAAAAAATCCAGCAGCAAGCAAAAGAGCCGCTGAAACCATCATACAATCTATAAAGATGCTTGAGCTGCACCCGCAGATCGGCAGGCCAAGAGATGATATGGAAGCGGCATACAGGGAGCTGGTGATAGATTTTGGACAATATGGGTATGTGGCGCTATACCGTTTTAAAGATACAAAAGTAACAGTTGTTGCGATTCGGCATCAACTTGAGGCTGGATATCAAATATAATGGGGTCGGATCAGTCCACCTTACCGGAGTTCCGGGGACACCATACTTGGGCGAGTTCCGGGGACACCATACTTAATTGTCTTATCTTTTTCAGGGCAGCATCTTAATAAGGGAGCATGTTGAGGACGTCTATGATTTCATGCCTTTTACACACGCGGCTCAAAAGTGGTAAAGGAGCTGACCATCAATTGATGGTCAGCCGGCTGGGCGATGAACCCTGTTAGCCTTCTTTTATTAAGCGCATTAAATCGAAGAACATGGCACGGGTTTTCTTGCTTTTGTCCTTATCAGACAAGTGCTGAAAACCATTTTTTTGATAGAATTTTATAGCCTTTTGGTCTTCGTTGTTATATGCGTCTACAGTCAAGAATCGGCAACCGGTTCTGTTGCGCGTAATAAATAGTTGTTTGATCATGTTGATAAGATGGGAACCAACACCGAGGCTTTGAAAAGGAAGAGATACACCAAGTCGGGTGATTTTTACGGCTGGGAGGAATGGATACCTTTTTTTTTCTGGCAGATCAGGTGTCTGTGTGAATTTTTTCAGGCGGATAGAGTCGTTGCATAAATCAATTAAGGCCACAGGGAGGTCAATTTCCTCTGTGGCCTTAAGATAATATGTTTGGGTTAATAAAGCCTTTTTGTGAAGCAATGCGTCTTTCTGGAAATATTCGTTTAGATCCTGGTCTCCACAATCGAACGAAAAAAGAATGTGTTCATCGGTGACTTTTTGAAGTTTCCACCCACTATCAACAAGCTCATTTCGTTCTTTTTGCGGCATATTTTTTTATTAATTTCTTAGCCTGCCCCAGTTTGGGAGTTGGAGTATAAGTTAATGGCTTTTGCAAATCCTTTTCAATCTGCCGCAAAAAATCTGATGCCTCTCTCCCTTTTAGAACGGGGGTTGCTGCAATGGGTAGTGCCATAGCTAACCTCCAGTTGGTTAATATTGATGAGAATGACCATTCATTGGCGAATAGCGATAACCTAATATTATTGATACATTTATCCCATATTGTCAACCATAAAATCAAAAAGTGAGTTGGAAAGAGTTGGTGCTGAGATAAAACGACAGCAGGAAAACAAGACATTTGATCAACTGCCTTGCCCTTCCTGTTCCAATGAGGCACTGGACTTACCTTATCTGCAAAACATTTTTAAGGAGACCGGCAGGGATGTTCAGGAGGAGCAGCTTGTTTCCCTTGGAATCTTAACACCGTTTGCCGGCCGGAATGTGGTAACTCATGGCGGTCTTATCCTTTTTGGCAGGCCTGAAATAAGGCAGCAGATATTGCCGGATGCGCAGATCAGCTGCGCAAGATTCAGAGGCGCATTTTGTATTATCCATCCTCATCCGAAAGCACAAGAGGATACCCCCCATGTCACCCCTCATGTTACCCCTCATGTTGAGAAACTACTTACCCTCTGTATACAGCCGGCGGAAAGAGGGAAGAATTAAAGAAAAAGGAAAAAAAAGGTGCCTGGCTTGCGCTTTTGCGCTATTACGACACATTTGCCGTCTTATGTAATAACTTCTCAATCATTTCAGAAAAATTGCTATTATCTCTAATCTTTTTGCCAATATTACCGGCGGCCCGGCTCATGGTGGAGATATCCCGTTTAAAAAGAATCGCAACTTCAGTAACAGAGGCCGATGCCACTTGTTGAGCCAGCCAGCATATAACCCCGCGGGCTTCTGACACCCGCCTGGCGCGGCTATGTCCTTGTAAATCATGAAGTTGGATACCATAAGACAAGCAAACTGTTTCAATAATGGCTTGCAATGATGCAACGGACAGTTTTTCCCGTTCCGAAATTACTGTTTCCAAAAATAAATCATCCCCTATAACCCGGCTATCGGTCATGCCTCGGTGAAAATCCGCTCGATAACCTTCTCTGGCGCCTTTGGCAATAAAATCTCGGTATTGCAGCCGGGCCGAATCGACCGTTTCAGCGAATTGCCTGAGTACCCACATGGTGGTCAGCCAGGGCAATTCCTCATAACCACAATAGCCCCGGTGGCTGCTCCAGCGAAACGCATCTGCCACTTCCACCATATTGGCTCTGACCGGATTATTGTGAATATAGCGGACCAGCTCAAGAAGATATGAGTCAGCATCAATCAAAAAAGCCTTGTAGCGTCCTTGAAACAAATGTCCTGTCTGCTTTTTCCGTTTATTTATGAACATAGTATAGCGAAAAGACAGATTAT
>JAADIV010000105.1 GCA_013151175.1 Deltaproteobacteria bacterium
ATCCTGTCCTATGAGCGCGAGGCCAGTGAAAAAAATCAGGCAGAAAATAAACCAGAGAGTTCCATAGAACCGTCGTTTTATGGGGCTGTTATCCGGCTTGTTTAACAGGCCTTCGCCCCAGAGGAGAAGGTTAGCCATCCATGTGACCGGATGACCGATAGGACGCCATAATCTGTTGAATTCCCCTAAAAGGGCATCTGTGAGTAGGGCGAAAATAAGCAGAACAGTCATTTTACACCGCCGTTTGTAAGAGAAAATCAATATCCAGATGTTTCTCCATCTGGTCGGCTAGAATATCAATGGCATCTTCAATTTGTTGTGAAAAATTACTCTGAACGACGTTACCTGACCGTAACAGGCTGAGAAAATGTGCCCGGAAATTATCATCGGTGAACAAACCGTGCAAATAACTGCCCATGATCTGGCCATTTTCTGACATGGCGCCTACAGGTCGGCCATCACAGGTCAGAAAGGGCTGGTTCATTTGGGGGCCGGTCGTTTCGCCCGCATGGATTTCATAACCCCGCGCGCTACAGTCAAGAAGCGGGGAGTAGGCGGTAATCTGGCGGACGGTTTTGGTGGTTTGCATGATGGTGGTGATGTCAAGGTGGCCAAGACCATCATGGATTCCGGGAATGCCTTCGATCCCCTCCGGGTCAGAAACCGTTTTGCCAAGCATTTGAAACCCTCCGCAAATTCCAAGAACATACCCGCCCTGTCGGACATGTGCTGCGAGATCAATATCCCAGCCCTGAGCCCGAAAAAAAGCCATATCCGCCGATGTGGCTTTTGTCCCGGGGATGAGGATCAGTCGTGCCTCTGCGGGTAGGGGTGTGCCGGGGGGAATGAACCGCAGGTCAATATCTTCTTCCAGTTTCAACGGGTCCACGTCATCAAAATTGGCAATTCGGGACAGCATGGGTACGGCGATGACAATTTTTCTGCTGTGCGCCTTGTCCGGTCGACCCAGGGTAACTGCATCTTCGGCAGGAAGACGTTTTACCGCTGGCACAAAAGGCAGGACTCCGCAGGAGGGCCATTCTGTGTGATCACTGATGGTGGTGAGCCCCTCATCAAATAGACTTATATCACCACGGAACTTATTAATGATAAATCCTCTCACCAGATTTTGTTCTTCCTTCTCCAGCAACATATGGGTGCCGACCAGAGAGGCGATAACGCCGCCCCTGTCAATATCACCAATTAAGATGACCGGCGTGGAGGTTGCCAAAGCAAAGCCCATGTTGGCAATATCTCCCGCTCGCAGGTTGACCTCAGCCGGACTGCCCGCCCCTTCGACCACGACAATATCGGCTTCCTGTTTCAGGCTGTTGAAACTGTTAATAATGTGGACCATGAGATCGGATTTATGGTGCCGGAACCAGTTGGCATCGGTGGTGCCGCGAACTTTTCCCTGAACGATAATCTGAGCATTCCGGTTACTTTGGGGCTTTAGTAAAACGGGGTTCATATGGACGCTGGGCTCTATGCCGCAGGCCAGAGCCTGCAGGGCCTGTGCCCGGCCTATTTCGCCGCCGTCCGCCGTTACCGCTGCATTATTTGACATATTCTGAGGTTTAAATGGCCGTACGGTAAGCCCCCGGTGCTTTAAGGCTCGACAAAATCCAGCCACCAGCACTGATTTTCCCACATCGGAACCCGTGCCCTGAAACATGATCGCCTTGCTCATGCTGGAATTCCTTTGGGGAGAGGGTGGGTGGATAGAAAATGGTTCTTCCCGTCCGTCCAGCGGCTTACGGCAACACGGAAAGCATTGGTCATATTTTGCGCGTTTAGAATATGGTCAGGGGTGTCTTGATCAATCAGGCGGCCTTCATGTAATAAAATAAGCCGGTCACAATAGCGGGCGGCCAGTCCCAGATCATGAAGAACCACAAGAACAGCCCCCCTTGATCTGGCATGGTGTTTAAGGATCTCCATCACCTGCAACTGGTGAAAGGGGTCAAGGGAGGCCACCGGCTCATCGGCCAGAATATAGGGCGCTCCCGTGGCAATAGTCCGGGCCAACAGAACCCGAGCCCGCTCACCACCAGAAAGGGTTGTTACTGACCGGCCTCTAAGATGTTGGCAATTAGTGACATCAAGGGCCTTTTCGATTTCTGTTTTGTCGATGTCTCCCGGCTTTTGCCAAGAGCTAAGATGGGGGATGCGGCCAAGTGCGATAACGCGTTCAACGTTCAGGGGCCAATGAAGAGGAGAGCCTTGCGCGGCATAAGCCATCAGCTTTGCCCGGTCTTTCGAGCGCATGGCGGAGAGAGCGTGACCGTTTAGTTTTATGGTGCCAGACTTTAATTTTACCAAGCCTAATATAGACTTTAAAAGGCTGCTTTTTCCCGCGCCATTGGGGCCGATTAGGCCAACGATTTCACCAGGTTGGACCGTGGCCGAGACATTCTTTAGGATAGAGGCATCACCAATGGTAAGGTTGACATTGGTTATGTGAAGGCCTGTTTCTTCATATGCTGTCATCTCATGTCCTTTCGGGTGTGAAATACGATATATAGAAAACAAGGGGCACCGATCAGAGCCGTCACCACGCCCAGTTGCAGGGGCGCGCCAGCAAAGGGAAGCCGGGTAATGACATCGGCCAGTGTGAGCAGCAAAGCTCCCATTAAGGCACTGGGGATCAGAATAGCTCCTGGTTCCCGGCTAAAAAGTACTCGTGTGATATGGGGGACAACCAGACCAATAAATCCAATACTGCCACATACAGATACCGCAGCGCCGACACTGATGGCGGTTCCGACAACGATTCGTAGTTTTAATCCCCTTAAATTGATGCCCAAGGTTCGGGCTGTGTCTTCACCAACACTGATGGCATTCAGACCCTGCCCGACACCGATCATCATAAACCAACCGATCAGAATAAAGGGCATAGCCATCATCAGATCAGTCATGGTGCGATTTTGGAGGGAGCCTAATAACCACATGATCATGTCCCGGAGGCTCATGGGGCTGGCGGCCATATTCATGACCAAAGAAATTAACGCCGTTGCTAAAGAGCTTATACCAATACCCACCAGAATTAGCATTAGAACACTGCTGTCACGGGCGGAAACCAGAAGAAGAAAAGTCGTTGCAACCAATGCTCCGGTCATGGCAAAGACGGGTAGCGCCAGAGACCAACTGGCAACCATGCCAAAATGAATGGCAATTACTGCGCCCAAGGCCGCGCTGGACGAAACCCCGATCACCCCGGGATCTGCCAGAGGGTTGCGTAATACGCCTTGCAAGGCGGCACCGGCAAGCCCCAGAGTGGCGCCAACCATCATGCCCAGCAATACCCGGGGGAGGCGCAGTTCAAACAGGATTATGGCATGAGGACTGTTGCTGGGGGTAGTGAGGCTGACCCACATGTCGGCTGGGCTAATAGTCACCCGCCCGAAGCTCAATGAAAATATCCCGGTGATGATCAGGGCGATCAGGCATAACAACTGGTTGCGGGAATTTGGCGTCACTTTTTATGGACCACTTCCAGGGTTGATTTATAGGAAATAATTTTCTTTTCAATGGCGTAAGAGCGAATACGTTCTGCTGCATCAACCAGGAAAAGGCCATTGCAGGACAGGTAACGGCCCGGTAAATATATGGTTGGGATGTCTTGTAGCATTTGATAAAGGCGATTGTGACGCGCTATGCTCCATCCGGATTGTGTGGCCAAACTGGTATCAAAAAAACTGGCAATGAAAAGGTCCGGCGGATCAATCAATAGGTCTTCCATAGGCAGGGCTTGCCAGTTGACCAGCCCGCGGGAGGCAGCATAGGAAGAAAATCCGGCCAGTTGAATGATTTCGTCAACAAATGTCCCGATGCCGGCGGTGAAGCCGCCGGGGGTAACATAGGCCGCACGCAGGGGGATTCTCGGTACTGCCCGTAGGTTCTTGAGGCGGGAACGATAGTTATCAATCAGGGTGGCGGCGCGTTTTTTCTGGTCAAATCTTTGCCCGGCGAGACGGACATTACCAATGACGATTTCCGGGTCACTGCCATATTTTGGCACAACCAATTTTGTTCCGATGCGCGTGATCATATTTTCTATACGATCGGTGACACGCCAACTTTGTACCGCCACATCAGGCTGAAGAGCGATAACCTCGGCCATGGTACTGTGGAATTTAGGCAGGCCAAGGGCGCGATCCTTATGAAAGGAATGGCCCTTGTCGGCGTCTTGAGATAGGGCGAGGATCTGATTACGATCCGCCAGGGCCAGAACATATTGATCGGCGCAATAATCCAAAGATACAATTTTCGGTTTATAGGATTTTCCTGTATCCGAAGCAAGGGCAGGAGATGGCCCTAAAGCCATCCCCAAACCCAGTAGAGACAATAATATCTGCCTGTAAGGATCAAATTTCATTCTAAATGTCATCAGAAATTAACACGAAGACCAGCATAAACTGACTGGTCTGCGGTGCCATATCCGGTGATATGTTGATATTCCTTATTAAAGATATTATCCATACGGCCATAGATCTGTATAGAGTCGCTGATGTCATAGGACAGGCGAAGATCAACGCGGACCCAGCCATCAACCTCTTGATTGCCACGATCAAGTTCCTTGCCGTTATAAGTAGTGGACAGGCTGGCCAGAAATCCGTTTTCAACAGCCCAGGTTACTGCCCCGTAAAATTCGTGTTTTGGTTGGCGGATACGTGTATCGCCAGTATCACGGTCAATAGCATCGGTCAGGGTATAATTGCTCTCAATTGTGATATTTTCTGAAATCTCCGCGTTCATAGTGATTTCCAGCCCTTTAGATTGTGATCGCCCTAAATTCTGATAACCTCCTGTGAAAGTGAAGATAATTTCATTTTCTGCATTCTGATGGAAGAAGGTGGCGCCCAAGGTCAACCGTTGGTCCAGAAAGCTTTGTTCGACACCAAATTCAAAGGCCTCCGCCTTTTCTGGATTTAGATCGGACGAAGGTTCGGTCAATCCGCAGAAACCACAAATATAGGTCAGTTGAAAAACGCTGGGGGCTTTAAAACCTTCTGCCCAGCTGGCGATGAAGCGTGTGCCGGTTTCTTCCCATGTATAATGCCCCGTAAAGCGGGCGGTTACCTCTGATCCAAAAGTTTCATGGTCATCAAACCTTAGACCGCCAGTTAGGGTCAGGCCTTTGAGGCCGGTATAGGCAACTTCACCCAGTGAACTATTGATAACGAAATTATTGGAATCGATGGTTTCGGCTTTGGTTTCTTCATGCTGGGCACCAGCGGTAATGGTCCAGTCGTTGACCGGGGTATAAACCCCCAGATAATCCAGATTGAAACGGGTGCCTGTTGCGGCGAAACTCTCTATGCCATTTGATTCATTCAGTCGGTCAATGGTGGAATATTCCACTGAGATTATATTGTGAAACCGATCATCCAGAAGATCCAGATTGACCCGGCCCACAATCAGGAATTCATCAAAATATGAAACCTTGTCACCATCAACCGGGCCGAAACTGTCGAACTCACTCCGATTGTCGGAATATCGTGTGATGATTTCGCCCCGCAGGGTATCTGTTGGCTGCAGAGTTATTTTACCGGAAAGAGTGAAGGCCTTATAGCCGTCTTTTTCTGTATTGCCATCATTTTCATCTGCAGAGGATATGCCATCGGTATTGGTGCCACTGACAGAGACATTATAGCTAATTTTCGATGTTCCACCGAACAGGCTGGCCCCGCCGCGAATTGTGTTGAATGAGCCATATTCGCCAAAAATATTACCGCCAAATCCCTCGGTCCCGGTTTTGGTAATCACATTGATCACCCCGCCAATGGCATCGGAGCCATAGAGCACAGACTGGGGCCCGCGCAGGATTTCGATGCGTTCGATATTGTAGGGGTCGAGACCGGCGAAATTATAACCATTTCCGGGTGAAGACGGATCATTCAACTGAACGCCATCGATTAAAATTACCGTATTGTTGGAGCTAGAACTACGAATAGATACTGATGCTGTGCCGCCAAAGGAGCCGTTTTGTGAAATAGAGACCCCCGGAATGTCAGCCAGGGCGTCTAGGACATAACTATATTGTTTGCGTTCAATATCAAGATCGGTAATGACAGAAACGCTGGTACCGACTTCTGACAAGGGTTGCTCACGGCGGTTTGCCGTGACAATTATTTCTTCAAAAGCGGCATCGGATTCTAATTCTGAAATATTTTCAACAGAGGCAGAAAAAGAGGGTGAGATAAGACAAGTTGTTGATAAGACAGCCGTGGTTAACGGCACAAAGATCACTTTCATGATAAATCCACTAGTACCCAATGAAGGGTGTTCAAAATTTACACGGAGAGTGATCAAATAAGAATATCGATAACCACCGCGCGCGATAAGTTATCGCCAGCACGGAAGTTCCGCTCTGTCCGGTTGTTCCGACCGTCAGATGGGCGATGCGATGGCAGGTCTCCTGGCTTATGGATCAAATGCATTCGCTCTACCTTCCCGGTTTCCCAGTGGCTTATGAGCCTGCTTTCCACTTACAGTTACGGACATAGCCGCAGTATTGATCATGAATTATTCATTCATTGGGGTGATCGCACTGCGTTCCCTTTTCACCTTGACTAAAAAATCAAGGAACCATCTCTGGTTTTTGTAAAGTAAAATATTCTAAAAATCAATAGGTGGAGGGGTAGTTTTTAATTTGAAATTGTTTTCATAATAAAGAAGATGATATTTTCGTTATGATATGGTCTCTGTTGGTTTTATATATGGTTTTTTTAGAATAATAATAGAGTATACTCATATGGTTTATCGAAAAAGGTAAAGTAAATCGGAGTATAGTTTGAGTTTAACTCCCGCCCCCGCAACCAAATTT